>JBDTNQ010000002.1:0-124731 GCA_039933635.1 Acidobacteriota bacterium | reverse complement strand
AGCCGCCGGTGTAGGTGATGATCGTCTGGTAGTCGATGTCGGCGATGTGCGTGCAGACCGCGTTCAGGAAGTGGCGGTCGTGCGAGATCACAATCAACGTCCCGTCGTAGCGCACGAGAAACTCGCGCAGCCAGTGAATCGAGTCGAGATCGAGGTGGTTGGTCGGCTCGTCCAGCAACAGGGCTTCCGGGTGGCCGAACAGCGCCTGCGCCAGGAGAACGCGCACCTTCTGGCCTCCCTGGAGCTCGGCCATGCGTCGTTCGTGCAGCTCGTCGGCGATGTCCAGCCCCTGCAGAAGAATCGCCGCGTCGCTTTCGGCGCTGTAACCGTCCTCGTCGCCCACGATGCCTTCGAGTTCGCCCAACCGCATGCCGTCCTCATCGGTCAGCGAGGGCTTCTGGTACAGCACTTCCCGTTCCTGGAGCGCCTCCCAGAGCCGCATGTTGCCCATGACGACCGTATCGATGACGCGGTGCTCATCGAACGCGTACTGATCCTGCCGGAGCACGCCAAGCTTCCTGGGGCGCGACACCGTGCCCTTCTGCGGCGGCAGCTCCCCAGTGAGGAGCTTCATGAAGGTGGACTTGCCGGCGCCATTGGGCCCCGTCAAGCCATACCGCCGTCCCGACTGAAACGTCGTGGTGACGTCCTCGAACAGGACCTTGCCGCCGTACCGCATCGAAACGTTCTGAACTGTGATCATTGGTTATCAGACGATGCTGCGTTTTTCGATCGTCATGTACAACGGTGCGAGCCCGAGGCCAGCGAGGAATCCGAAGGTAAAGCGGCTCGCCCGATTGACCACCACGAACTCGAGCTGTTCCCCCGGCTCAATCGTGAAACGCAGCGTTTTCCAGAACAAGGTGTTGTTCATCTTCAGCACATGCGCACCGGGCTGCACGTCGTGCGTCACGCGGTCACCGAACATCAACGTCTTCGTTGGTCCGCTGTCGAGCCGCGCCAGGACCTGTCGTTGCCGGGCATCTTCAAGGTGCTGGCGGCTGATCGTGACCGATGAACGCAAATCGCTGGTGTCCGGCGTGCGGGGATCCCGCGACGCTACGGGCGCACCGGTTACCGCCGAGTCGTGGTGAGCCACCCCACGATCTTACCAAAAGGGGGCGGCTGACCCGTTCGTCCGGCCTGCGGAATCAGGGACGCGCGACTTCCGCGGGCGGCGAGTCCGGCCAGACGGGCTCCGACGCCGCGGCGAATCGCGCGTGCGCCAGTTCGGCCTGGAAGAAGACGACCTCCGAAGCCATGAACGCGAGTCGTGCCCAGATGCGGGCAATCAGATAGAGCTGACCCGCCAACAACGCGCGCCAACCGGCGTCAGACGCCGTAGGCGCAATCTGCAGCCAGAGCCGCGTCAGCACCAGCAGACCGACCACGTTGACGAGGTAGAGACCCGCGCACCGCCAGAATCGCCGGCGCACGAATCGGCTGCCGGCCAGCAGCGACGCAATTGCGCTGTGCCGGTCCTCGAGCACCGCGCGGACCTTGGCCATGTCCGCCACCAGGTTCACGAGCGCCAGGACCAGGACGAGCCCGCCGTAGAGCCATCCGCGGAGCACGAGCCCCTGATGTTCATTCGCGAGGTCGCGCGTGCCCCAATCGAAGACCGTACCCAGCAGCCACGGCTGCACCCACAGGAACACCGCCCCGTAGACGGCGCCGACGACGACGGCCATGCGAAGAAAGCGGAAGAAGAACACGCCGCACGTGGCGAAGAAAGTCGACGTGGCCACCGGTCGCGCGCGGGCGAAGCGATCGAGGATGCCGCCGCTCAGGAAGAGCCACGCCAGCAGATATGCGCCAACCGCCGTGGCCAGACCACGGGGCAGCGGCTGGCCATCGAGCAACCGGCTGAGCGTGGCGAGCGTGCCGCCGAAGCCGAGCACCTCGCGCGTGAACGTGCCGGCGATGCCGTGCGCGTCCGCGGCGAATTCCGTCGCCCACTCGTCATCCCACCCGCTCGCCAGCCGATCGCCCACGCGGCTGGAACCCAGCTGCTGCGAGATTTGATCCCGTAATCCCGCGGCGAGCGGCAAGGCGACGAGCCACGTGAGAATCAGCACGCCACACGTCACGACTGGCGCGTGGAGGGCCCGACGCCACCCCTCACCGAATGCCCCCAGTACGGTCGCGCGCCAGCGGACTGTGACGGTGTTAGACGAAGAAGGCATAGCTCATCAGCGTGTGCTGGACCCAGGTCATCCAGCGAAGCGACCACCGGTCCGCCGCGAGGGGGCCGGCCGGCTGCGCGAGCCAGGAGTTGTTGGTCCGCCGGCGCTCAACACGCAGCAGGTAATCCGGATCGATGTCCACGGCGATCGCCGAGGAGCCCCGACGATACCTCAGCATGTGGGACGGATCCCGGCCGTCCCATCGCTCCATGACGTCGGAGCCATCGGCAAACGTGACGCGCACCTCGACGGGTAGAACGCCCTCGGCCAGACGCTCCACGACTACGGTGGTGTCGACGCTGCCGGTTTCAGTAGGCGAGCTGAGCACCGTGCCGACGGCGTAGTCGACACGCACGTCGGGCCGCGCGATCGCTTCGGCGAACCAATCCAGATTCTGATTCGTCGCCGCGCGCGCGACCGCGAGGAACGTGGCGGGATTCGGGTGACGATGAACCGCCTCCGCATAGTACGCGGACAGGATGCGCGTCATCGTCTCGTCTCCGACGTGCGCGGCGAGCGTGCTGAGCCAGCGTGCGCCCGGCGCCTCGTCCGCGGCACGCCACGGCACGTCCGCGTGCGGCCACGTGATAAGACCGCCGAAATACCGGTCGACTCTCACGAATCGCTGCGGAAAGGCTTCCGGCATCACCCGCGCCAGCGCAAGCGCCGCAATGCCGGCGTCCATCCACGGATGATCGACCGCGTCCGGCGCGGCGTTGACCGCAAAGAACTCGCGACCGACCTGGTTCGTGAGCGCGGCCTCCGGAACCGCCGACGTCCACGGCGTGAGCCAACGCGTGTTGCCGACGATCATCATCGGATAGGCCGCTGCCCCGATACCCGTGCCCTGTGCGCGCGGGTTGATCACGGACACGGGGTCCACGATCGTCAGCTGCGGCCACGGAAACGCGCCGACTCGTCGCTCATAGACCTGAATCGCGGCCCGCACGGCGGCCAACTGCCGATCGCCCTGTTCGACGTGCTCGGGTTGCAGCAGCAGGCGCAGGCGGATGTCTGGGCGGCCGACACGCGGGATGCGGTCCGTCCGTTCGACATAGTCGGGGCTCGTTGTCCAGGCGAAGTCCTGCACGCCCTCTGCCGAGTATCGGTGCGTGGTCGTGCCGTCGCCGTTCGTGGAGGGCGCCCCTTCGATGCCGGTGGCCCCGATCGTCCACGTGCCTGGAACCGTCAGGGCCACGTCGTATCGGCCGAACTCGTTGAAGGCTGGTGAGTCCGGATGGATCTGGTGGCAATGCCATCCATCGTCCTGGAGCACGCCGACCTGTGGAAACCAGCTCGCCAGCATGTACGTGCGGTCGATGACGCCCGCGCGGTCGAGGGCGCGCGGCACGTGCGCGTTCCACGCGAACTCGACGTCAATCGTGGCGCCGGCCGCCACGGGCGCCGGAAGCGGTACGGCCAGCACCGTGCGATCATCGCCGTTGCGATCGTCCGGCGCGATGAAGCGCGCCCCGGCCAGCAGGTCCGCCCCGAGCGGACCCGCGACGACGAGGGTTGTCAGGTCGATGAACCCGGCGTCTTCATCGGTGCGGCCCTCCAGCGCCATGGCGCCGGCAAGGCGCCGGTCACGCATCCAGGATGAGTTGGCGTCGCGCCAGGCGTTCCACGCCATCTGAAACCGGAGTTCTGTCGCCGGGCGGTTCGAGGGGTTGCGCCACGAGAGGCGCCCACGGCCCGTGAGCAGCCGATTCGGCGCATCCAGCCGCGCGTCCAGGGTGTAGTGGACCGGATCGGGCCTTCCAGCCCCGTCGAGCTGCCGGGCCGAGGCCCCGGGCGAGACGAACACCAGAACAAGCAGGAAGATTGCGCACGGTCGCAGCATAAGGCGCCGCCAGATCCTACAATTGATTCGTTCCCCGAGCTGTGTCCCGTGCCCATCAAACTTCTGCATGTCGGTCTTGGTCCCATCGGCGCCGCGATCGTCCGGCAGGCATCTCGCCGGGGCGGTCTCGTGGTGGGTGGCGCCGTGGACCTTGATCCCGGCATGGCCGGCCGGGACCTTGGCGATGTCGTTGGCCTCAGGCGTCACCTCGGCATCAAGGTAAGCACCGACCTGAAGGCGGCCCTTCGCGCGCTGCGTCCAGATGTGGCGATTGTGAGCACGACGTCCTCGCTTGGCGCGGCCTTGCCAATCCTCGAGGCGATCCTCAAGGCCAAGGTTCCGATCGTCTCGACCACCGAAGAGCTGGCGTACCCCGTCAAAGCGAACGCGGCCCTGGCGAAGCGAATCGATGCGACGGCCAGGCGCGGGCGCGTTGCCGTGCTTGGCACCGGCGTCAACCCAGGGTTCGTCATGGACGCCCTGCCGATCGCGCTGACGGCCGTCTGCGCCGACGTCACCGCGATCGAGGTGGATCGCATCCAGGACGCTCGCGCTCGCCGCCTACCCTTTCAGCGAAAGATTGGCGCGGGCCTGACCCCCGAAGAGTTTGCCGCGAGAGTCAAAGCGGGCACGGTTCGCCACGTCGGGCTCGCGGAGTCGATCGCGATGATTGCCGAGTCTCTCGGCTGGAAGCTCGATCGCGTCACGGATCACATCAAGCCACAGATCGCGGACGAACCGATCTCGAGCGGCGACATCGTCGTCGAGCGTGGCGCGGTGACCGGGTTGATTCAGGACGGGGTGGGCTACCGTAAGGGAAAGGCGGTTGTGACGCTGCACATGGAGGCGTATCTGGGTGCCCCGGACCCATACGACGAAGTGCGGATTACCGGCAGCCCACCCCTCGTTGTCCGCGTCTCTGGGGGCGTCCATGGGGACATCGCCACGGCCTCCATCGTCCTCAACAGCATCCCGAAGATCCTCCAGGCCCCGCCAGGACTGCGGACCATGCGCGACATGGTGCTGCCGTCGTTCGCCGGAACGCTGCTAAAATAAGGTCTTAAGCCCGAATAAATGTAGATATACCAACCGAAACCCGTAAGTCTTAAGACTCCCGGGTTCGGTGGCCCTGCCGATCAAAATGCTGGACGAGGGCCTGGACGAGGCCCTCGACGGTGAAGGTGGTGGGGACGATCGGTGAGCGGACGCCGAGCTCAGCGGCGGCTGCGGCGGTCACCGGGCCGATTGCGGCGACCGCCACCGTGTTCAGCAAGTCGGCGGCCTGTTCCTCACCGATGAGCACTGCAAACCGTCGGAGAGCCGTCGGGCTCGTAAAGGTGACCGCGTCGATCTGGCCATCAAGAAGGCGCCGGTAGAGATCCTGAGCGCCTGGCGCATCTGGAGAAGCCGGCGCCGTGCGATATGCGATCAGATCGGTGACGCGGGCGCCGCGTCGTTCCAGGTCCTCTCCGATCATGCTGCGGAGGTGATCGGGGCGCACGACGAGCACCCGTTCGCCGGCCAACGGCGCGGTCGAGGCCATCGCCTCGGCGATGCTTTCGACGCCGACTTCCGGAGACACGACATCGGCGCGGATGCCGGCCGCCATCAATCGATCGGCGGTGGAGGGGCCGATGGCGCAGACGTGCACGGCCCCGAGCGCGCGAAGATCGCGCGGACCGCGTGTGAGCGCCGACAGAAAGCGCGTCACCGCGCTCGCGGACTCGAACACCAGCCACTGGTAATCGTCCACCGATGCGGCGGCGCGATCCATGGCTTCCGGATCCTCCGGCGCGGCGATGCGGAACGTCGGCGCCAACAGCGCCTGTGCGCCAAGCGCCTCGAGCTGTTCCGCCAGTTCGCCCGCCTGTTCGGGCGAACGCGTCACCACGATCCGACGGCCGAACAGCGGGCGTTCGTCGAACCATCGCAGGTGTTCGCGAAGGCCGACGACCTCACCGACGATCAGCAGCGCCGACTCCGGTGTGGGATCGAGCGACGTGGCATCGCAAAGCTCGGCGATGGTGCCGGTCACCGTCCGCTGGTGCGGCTGGGTGCCGTGGTAGATCAGGGCAACCGGGCTGTCGGGCGTCATGCCCTGGTCGAGCAGGCGCTGCAGGATCAGCGGCACGAGCCGGCCGCCGGCGAAGCAGACAAACGTACCGTCGATGCGCGCCAGCGCTTCCCAGTCGACGTCGGGGAGACGGCCGGTCTCATCCTCCGCGCCGCGCACCAGGACCAGTGCGTCACCCGCGTCAGGGTAGGTAATCGGGATGCCGGCGTAGGCGCTTGCGCCGACGGCGGCCGGCACGCCCGGCACGATCTCGAACGCGATGCCTTGCTCGTACAGGAACAGTGCTTCCTTCGCGCCGCTGTCGAACACAAACGGATCGCCCCACTTCAACCGCGCCACGGTGTGTCCGTCGCGCGCCTTCTCGGCCAAGAGCATCGAGATGGCGTCCTGGGCCGTGTCGCGCTCTGCCGGCGCTCCCGCCGAAATGCGCTCTGCCTCTGGGTGCGCCCACCGCAGCACCGGCTCCACCGCACGGTCATACACGACCACGTCAGCTCCGGCGAGGAGCCGCAACCCGCGCGCCGTGATCAGTCCGGGATCGCCAGGCCCGGCACCGATGATGTAGACGCGTCCATCCGAACTGTTCATTGTGCCTTTGTGGGGCCGTAGTAGCCGGCCCGTGTTCTGGCCGTGACCCCCGGCCGCGCCACGCGGACCGCGATCTGGCGCCACGCGCCGTCACGCCGCTGGTTCTTCGAGCTATATCCGACGATGTACTGGCTGGCCAGTTCGTCGGCGATCTGTCCGTAGATGGTCGACAACTGCACCGGATCGTCGACAAAGAATACCCGGCCGCCGCTCGATTGGGACAGCGAACGAAGGACGTAGTCCGCCTGACTGCCGTTCCGGTTCGGCGGCGCGTCCTTGTCGCGTTTCTCGCGCAGGCCGATCGCATACACCGTGACCGCCGAGCGCTTCGAGAGGTCGAGCACATCTTCGTCGCGCAGCAGGCTCGTCGTGTCTTCGCCGTCGGAGAGGACGATGATGGCCTGGCGGCGGATCGATTCAGGCGATGACGCCCGCACGCGATTCAACTCGTTCAGTGCGATGTACACCGCGGTGTAGAGGGCCGTCGAGCCGTTCGCGTGCGTCTGCCGGATAGCCCCCTCGAGCAGCGCCTGGTCGTGCGTGAACGTCTGCAGGATCTCGGTGGTGCTGCTGAAGGCGATGATTTGCGCGACGTCATTGGGCCCGAGGCGCCGGCAGAAGCCGATCGCGGCCTCAGTAGCGGTCCCCATCTTCGTCTCCATGCTCGTGCTGGCGTCGATCAGAATGGAGAGCGCCAGGGGCTGCGGATCGCGGGCGAAGAGAGAGACGTCCTGCGGGACTCCATCCTCGAAAATTCCGAAATCACTTTTCGTGAGCGAGGGCACGGCGTGACCCTGGCCGTCGGTGGCGCTGACGCTGAGCAGCACCATGTCGGTGGCCGCTCGGAAGACCTCCTGGGCGCGTGGTCGCTCCGCGAGCGCGACGCCGGCTAGAACCAACAGGACTACGCCGGCCAGCACGCGCTTCACGGAGTGGCCCACCGCCGGAAGAGCGCCCGTGCGCCGCGGTCCGTCGTCTCCACACTGAGTCGCGAGGCCGGGATCAATCGATCAGGCCGGCCGTAGGTAATGGCGTACTGCGATACGAGCATCGTCGCGACGGACTCGAGCGCGGGGCCGAGCGTCTGTGCGCCCAGCACGTTCTTGTTCATGCCGCCGCTGTCCCGCGTGACATCGCCAATCACGATCGACCGCTCACGCGCTTCGCTCGACTGATTGCCGCCGCGCGCGTCCTGCAGCACCACGGTCCAGAGCGTCGCGCTCGCGCCGCGCAGCTCTTCCTCGATCCGCGTGTGCGAGATCTCGCTGAATTCCGGTCCGGCTTCGTTGACCACGGCAACGAGGGTCGCGCCCGCGATCCGCTTGATCTTCAGGTCCCGGCACGTTTCGCTGATCGCGTCCAGCAGCCGCGAGCCCGCGCCGGTCTGCGGGAAGACCCGATCGACCTGTCTGGTCAGCATGGCCGTCGCGGTCGTGAAGTCCTGTCGCAGCGTGGGCCGATCGCCGAACGTGGTGATCCGCATCTGCGGCGCCGGCGCGTGTGTCATCACCTTCTCGATGAACGTCTTCAGGCCGTCGCGCAGGAACGAGACCGCGTTCACGTTCGCCTGTGAATCGTCCACCAGGAGCACGACGTGACTGGGCGTGACGCCGGGCGTGACCTTCAGGATCTCGCGGCTGACGTTGTCTTCGCGGACGACGAAGTCTTTCTCCGCGAGCGTCGTGATCGGTACATCGTCTTTGCCGAGCACCGCCACCGTGACGTGGCCCTGGCGATCGGAGGCGCTCTGCGCGCGGACGACCGCGCCGGAGCGACTGACAACCAGGCTGGCAACGACGAGGATGGCGGCGGGAATCGACCGACGGTATGCGATCGGCATGAGACGTTCCTCAGCCGCAGTATACCGAGTACCATCGACCATGGACCAGAAAGCCCCCGGGCCCGAGGGCGAGCCGAACCGGCCGCAGCCGCCTGGTCTGATGCCGCGTCTGGTCCGCGATCGCTACGACGTCGTCCGGACTTACGCCACGCTTGGCAGCGTGGGTCTGTCGTTCGTGTTCGCGGTGGTGATTGGGACCGGCATTGGCCTCTGGCTGGACCGCCTCACCGGATGGTCGCCAGCGTTCACGATGGTCTTCTTCGTCTTTGGCCTCTCGGCCGGCATCATCAATGTGTACCGCACCGTATCGAGGATGAAGTGACGGACTCGCCTGACGGCCTGCTGCTGCGTCGCGTCGAGCGCCGCAGCCTGTGGCTGGCGGCGCTGGCAACGGGCGGGGCGCTCGTCGCGCCGGGCGGCGGTCTTCCGATCGCGGCCGGCATCCTCGGCGGTGCCCTCCTGTCGGTCCTGAGCTACTGGGCTATCAAGCGGAGTGTCAGTGCGCTGGCCGATCGGCTGGCCGCATCGAACTCCAGGGACACGCAGGCGGTACCGCAGGAAACGGACGCATCGGGGCCCCCGCCCACAGAGGCGCCTGCGTCGCGTGGCCTCGTTATGTTCGTGTGGCGGCACGCTTTACTGGCCGGAATGGCGTACGTTATGATTGCGCGTTTGCGCCTGCCCCCTGTAGCTCTACTGGGCGGCGCGTCCGTGATCGTGCTCGCGGCCGCAGCCGAGGTGCTGCACCGTCCGCGACCACACTGAACCGGCTGCATGGAGAAACTCGAACATCCGCTCCTGATCGTCGACTGGGTCAACGCCCTCGTCGCCCCGCTTTTCCGGGCGCTTGGGTGGCATGTCGTGATCCCGAATTACCTGGTGATGTGCGGGATCATCGTGGTCGCGTTCCTGATCTTGGGCCTGTTGCTGCGGTCGCGGCTTTCGGTCGAGAACCCGAGCCGCTTCCAGATCGTGTTGGAAGACATGGTCCTGGCTGTTGTCGGCATCCTGGAACAGTTCCTCGGATCGCGGGGCCGCGAGTTCCTGCCGATCATCGGGACCCTCGGCGCGTTCGTGCTCGTGGGCAACTACATGGGCCTCATCCCGGGCTTCATGGCGCCGACGAGCAACATCAATGTCACGGCGGCCTGCGCCGTCGTCGCGTGGGTCTACTACCACCTCAACGGTATCCGCACGCAAGGCGTGGTGAGCTATTTCAAGCACTTCATGGGGCCGAGCGGCGTCCCGATCGTGATGGTTCCCATCATGCTCGTGGTCGAGCTGATCAGCCACTGCTCGCGCGTGCTGTCGCTGACGCTGCGGCTGTTCGGCAACATCTTCGGCGAGGAACTGGTCATCCTGATCCTCGGCCTGATCGTGCCGTTCTTCGCGCCGCTGCCAATGATGGCGCTGGGGCTGGTGACCGGCGCGCTGCAGGCGTTCATCTTCGTGCTGCTGCCGACCATCTACCTGCAGGGTGCCATCATGGTGGACCACCACGACGGCGACCACGCGGCGGCGGATGGACACGACGCGCACGCGCCGCACGGACACGCGGCGGCGGTGGCGGCATAGACGCCATCGTGGACGTGTAGTGAGAATCGACCGGGCGGCTGGAGCCGTGTGGTCGCGGACGACTTATTCAGGAGGATCGATCGTGAGCAAGCGTGCTGTGTTGATGGGATTGATGGTGTTGCTCGTGGGCGCCGTGGCGCCGGCGTACGCGCAGGGAGCCGAGCCGGTCATGGCCACCGGCGGCATGAGCTGGCAGGTGGCGTCGATCCTGGCGGGCGGGTTCGCGCTGGCGATCGCGGCCGGTCTTGGTGCGCTGGGACAGGGTAAGGCCATTGCGTCGGCGGCCGAGGCCATTGCGCGCAATCCGAGCGCGGCGGGCGAAATCCGCGGCGCGCTGATCCTGGGCCTCGTCCTCATCGAGTCGCTCTCGATCTACGTGCTGCTGATCTCGCTGATTCTGTTCTTCCTGCAGCCGTTCGCGCCCAAGTAGCGCGAGCCGGAGCGCTCGGCGTTCCACGCTTGACGGGGCTGGCACCGGCATCGGCCGGTGCGAGCCCCGTTTTTGTCATGTGATGACTTCCAAGGCCAGCCCGACGCGACTCGTCTCGTCCATGGACGCGCTGCTCCTGCTGCTGGTGCTCATCTGGGGCATCAACTACAGCCTGCTGAAGCGCGTGTTTCAGGACATGGATCCGAGGGCGTTCAACGTCCTGCGCTTCGGACTCGCCTCGGCCGTGCTGCTGACGGGCGTCGTCGCCGCGCGGCGGCTGGCTCGTTCCGGTCGCGCCGTCGATCCGGTGTTCCTCACGCCCGGGCCGCTGACGAGGCGCGATCGTTTCGATTTGATCTGGCTGGGCGTGATCGGCCACTGCGTCTATCAGTGGTGTTTCTCCGGCGGCCTGCCGCGCACGAGCGTGTCGAGCAGCGCGCTCATCATGGCCACCACGCCGGTGATCGTCTCGACCGCGTCCGCGCTGATGGGCCACGAGCGGCTGCGGCCGCTGCATTGGCTGGGCATCGCGGTGTCGCTCACCGGCGTCGCGTGCGTCGTCTCCGCCGGGGCCGACCACAGCGGGGATTCCCTGTCGGGAGATGCCCTGATGGGCGCCGCGGCCGTGTGTTGGGCCATGTTCACGTTCGGAGGAAGCCGGCTGATGACGCGCCACTCGCCCCTCTACGTCTCCGCCGTGACCACGGCGATCGGGACCTGCATCTATACCGTGTTCGCCGTGCCGGCGGTCCGGTCGATCGACTGGGCCGCCGTCACACCGGGTATCTGGGGCGCGGTGGCCTTCTCCGGGCTGCTGAGCATCGCCGCGTCGTATCTCATCTGGTATGCGGCGATCCAGCGTCTCGGACCGGCCCGCACGTCCATCTACGCGAACATGGTGCCGATTGCGGCGATGGCGATCGCCACGATGTGGTTGCGCGAACCGGTGTCTGCGCGCAAGATCATCGGCGCGGCGGCAGTGCTCACGGGCGTGGTGCTGACCAGGCTCGCCCGTCCTGCCGTGGCGGCCGTCCCGAGCGAGGAGTGACCGTGCGTCAGTTACAGCGTTTGTTCGACAACAACCGCGCCTGGGCCGCCGAGCGCATCGCCAGCCGGCCCGATTTCTTTCAGCGTCTGGTCGCGCAGCAGAATCCGTCGTACCTGTGGATTGGCTGCTCGGATAGCCGGGTGCCGGCCAACGAAATCGTGGGCCTGCTTCCCGGCGAGCTGTTCGTCCACCGGAACGTGGCCAACGTTGTCGTGCACACAGATCTCAACTGCTTGTCCGTGCTGCAGTACGCGGTCGACGTGCTGGGCGTGCATCACGTCATCGTGTGCGGGCACTACGGGTGCGGCGGCGTGCGTTCGGCCCTCGTCGGCGGACGTTTCGGCCTGATCGACAACTGGCTGCGGCACGTGCAGGACGTGTATGTCGATCATCGCGCGCTGGTCGATGCGGTGCCGGAGGAGAATGATCGTGTCGATCGCCTCTGCGAGTTGAACGTCCTCGAACAGGCCCTCAACGTGTGCGACACGACCATCGTTCGCGATGCGTGGGCCCGTGGACAGGCCCTTGACGTGCACGCCTGGATTTACGGACTCACCGACGGGCGCTTGCGGGATCTCGGGTTCTCAGCCAGTGCGGATGCGGACGTGGTGCCGATGTTCGAAAACGCGGTACAGGCGGTCGGCCGGAGCCGGTAGACCGGATCGATGTCAGCTGATCGACTTCCAACGAAGGTGCACCATCGCGAACGCCGTCAGGAGTGCAGCCACGCTGACCAGTGACAGGGCCATGTACTCGCCGTACAACCTCCGGCCCATCAGATCGAACAGCGTCAGGCCCATCATCGACAGGGCGACGACGGTGCCGACGCGCCAGGCGCGCGACACGTCGTTCCAGCGGTCGAGCAGGATGACGACTGCCGGCGTGCCGAGCAGCAGCACGTAGTCCCATCCCTGTGGCGACAGCAGGGGAATCACCAGCATCAGGAGCGCGAACTCGAGATAGTCCGGATTCGTGAGCCCGCGCCGGCGCACCCACACGACAGCGACGAGCGCCAGCACGAGCCCGCTCGTGATCGTGGACAATCCGGTCGCGAGCGTCCCGATCCCCAGCCACTTCGCCCACATGGCCGCCAGCGAGACGTTGTCCGCGCCGATCAGATTACCGCTCGTGCTGCCCGTCACCGTCTGAAACCATTGCACGAGGAGTTGCGCGTTGCCGTTCCACCCGTAGAACGCGGCCGGCAGCGCGAGCCCGGCGACCAGCACGCCCACGGAGGCCAAGGCCGCGGCCGAACCGTATGACACGGCCAGCCATGGCAGTAGCAGAAGCGCATAGGGCTTGATGAACGCCGCGGCCCCCATGAGGACCCCCGCGAGAGCCGGCTGATCGACCTGTGCGGCGAGCAGCCCGCCCATCAGCAGGGTCCCCAGCACGATGTTCGTCTGACCGAGCGTCAGTTCGTGCGCGTAGAACTTGACCATGAACAGCACGGCGAGGGCGATCAGCGTGGGCTCTGCGCGGCGACGTTCGGGCAGCCCGCGAACGGACCATCTGACGAAGGCCGTGAGCAGTCCGGCCGAGAGGGCGAACCAGATCGCCTTGGCGGCCTCGCGATCGACGAGCGCAAAGGGGGTCATCGCCAGCGCGAACGCCGGCAGGTATTTGAACTGGTAGTGTCCGTCTGCTTCCCGGTACAACGGCTCGGCGTGCCACGCCCGCGACGCCGCCGTGCGGTAGACCTCGAAATCCACCATTTCCCGTTTGATGCGCGTGTTGTACAGCGCCGCCGCGAGCAGCACGAACACGGTCGGCCAGATCAACGGCCGGAAACGCTTCAGCACGATGGGACGATTGTGGATCAGTTCACCTTTTCCAAGGCGACACGATCATGACATCAGGAGCGCGGTAAGTCAGGCGGGTCCAAAGCACGGTTCGGCCGTCAGCGGTGGCGGTGAAGCCGCCACCCACGTCGTCCGGCAACGTGGTCACCACACGTGTGCGCCCGCCGATGGTGGGCAACAGCCGTATGGTCCGACTGTCGCGTCCCTGGGTGTCCACGAAGAGAATCCCGTCACTCGTCACTGCCCAGCGAGAGTCCCTCACGCCGCTGATAACGAGCTGTTCCTCACCGCTCTGGACCGAAGCCCGCCACAGCCCGGAGTCGGACGTACCCCGGACGAAATAGATCGAGCGTCCATCGAGCGCCTCCAGCGCCTGCCAACCCTCACCGGACGTGATCTTTGTTGGGGCGCCCCCGCTCGCGGGGGCTCTCCAGATGTGGTTCAGGCCACCTCGATCCGATCGAAAGTAGATCCATCGACCGTCCGCGGACCACGCCGGGTGGTCTTCGAGGGACGGTTCGGACGTCAGCCGAAAGGAGTTGGATCCGTCCGCGTCGATGACGTAGATATCCCTCTGTTCTCCGATCGGAACCGAGAAGGCGATTCGCCGCCCGTCCGGTGACCACCGGGGGTCGGTGACGATGCGCCGGTCGCTGCCGGCACCGTGAAAGGTCAACTGCCGTGTCTGCGAGCCGTCGACGTTTGCGGTCCACACCTGGCCGCCCCGGACGTATGCCAACCGCTGCCCGTCGCTCGTGAGCGCCGGAAACTCTTCACCGGCGACGCCCGATCCATTCCACGGTTCGTGCTGGAGCGGTTGATCGGCGCGCCAGACCCAGGCGTTCCAGTTAGACCCTTCGGTTTGGAACGCGAGTGACGCGGCATTCAGCGGCGTCGGCTTGGAGAACGTCGGATGCCCGATTTGGCCTCGGATGCCTGGAACATCGACGGGGGCTTCGGTACTGTCGGCCCGGACGAGCCTCAGTCCCGGCTGGTTCGTAAAGATGAGTTCATCACCGTCCGGGGTCCACGCCAGGTCATCGATCCCCCCCCTCCCGCTCGCGAGCTTCAGGGGCGGCCCGCCCGTTTCAGGTTCCACGACGAAGACGTCCGCGTCGAATCGGGTCGAGAATCGGGTGAAGGCCAGCCTGGCCCCGTCGTCCCGCCACGCGCAGGCGGTGTCGCCGAAGGAGCCCGCGGGTGGGGTCGTCACGCGGCTCCGCTCACGTGTCGTGAGGTCGATCGAGTACAGCGAGAAAGGCTCGCTGGTTGATGTCCGGTCCGCGAACGTGAGGGCGCGCCCGTCCGGCGTCCAGCAGATCCCGACGCCGGCCATTGATGTCAGTCGTGCCGCCGGCCCGTCAACTGGGCCGGCAAAGAGTCCGTACGTGTCTTCTCCTTCCTCTCTGTTGAACGCGATCCGTCCTCCGTCCTGCGACCACTTGGTGATGTACACCCGTTCTCGAGGAGATCCCATCGGCCAGAACAACTTCGGAACGCCGTCTGGCAGGGTCTTCACGTAGATGCCCGGTTGCGAAGTCCGCAACCACGCATACGCCAGCTGTCTTCCGTCAGGAGAAAGACTCGGTGCGCGCTCGTCGTCGCCTGTGTTCGCGACGGGCACGGGACGCAGCGGCGTTGGGGCCTGGGGGCGTGTCTCAAGGCGCTCGCGCGGAGTTGCGACGGCATCGCGGTTCAGGCCCGCGGACCATGCCGCAAGCGCGAGCAGGAGCACTATGGCGGAGGCGACTGTCCCAAGACGCAGGCGGGTCCAATGCCGCTTTGCTGCCTGCGCCTCGTGCACCGGTGCTTGGGTGGCCAGATCACTCGCGGTGCCAGGTTCGCCCGATGTCACGGCTTTCGCGACGCCTTCTCTTGATCGATGCCGGATCCACTGGTCCAGCTCCTGTCGATACGCAAAGACCGACCCCTTCTTTGCGTGCGGCAACCGGTGGATGGGTAACCGCTCGTCCTGCTCCCATCGTTGAACGGTTGTGACGCCGCGTCCGAGGTAGCCCGCGATCTCTTTCCATGAGTCAAGACGATCGGCCGCCGCCAGGGCCGGTGTGCCGTCCTCGTGCGATGTCGTTTGGGACATGGGTCAGCGCGATCTCGCCAGAGTCTGCCCGCCGCGTCAAGGGCCATGAGCGTGGCCCAGTTATTTCCAGGTGCTCACCCCATTTCACCCCACGGTGGCGCGCGGGGCCATCTGGTGCTTGTTCCTGTCGCCCGGCACACGTAGCGTGCGCCGTGAGCCGCTTTGCATCCGCCCACCGACTGTCTGCCGGAATTGGCGCTGCCATCTGAAGCCCGCCAGATGCTCGAGCGGTGGGTGCATTCGCCCACGGCTGCGCACCGGCTGGTGATCCGCATTCGGATCGTCCTCCTGCTCGCCGATGGGGCGACGGGTCGGGCAACGGCGCGCGCACTCGGGGTCAGCCGTACCACGGTGGATCTCTGGCGGCGCCGGTTCACGCAGGGTGGATGTGAAGCGCTGGCTCGGGACAAGCCCGGACGCGGGCGCAAGCGCAAGGGTACTGCGCCGGGGCCGGCAGCCGGCATCTGAGGGGCGTATCACGCGGACTCTTCATTTGGGGGATGGGATGGCACGGATGGAACGGTCGATGTCGATGACGTGGAGACGCCGGGGCGCGATCCCAGGCCTTGTCATAGGAATGCTCGTGTGTGCGGCCGGAGTGGCGGTCGTGCACGCGCGCGCTGATGGCTCACCGGGCGCGGCCAGCCTGGCTGTCACAACGGACCCTGCGGGCGCCGACGTGTATCTCGACGGCAAGCTCGTCGGTGCCACGCCGTTCACGCTCTCCGGGATCCCCATCGGCGATCACCGCGTGCGCGTCGCGAAAGCCGGATATCTCGACAACGGCCGTGTGCTGGTCATCACTGCCGGCCGCCCCGCTGCCGTGCGCGTCACGCTCACCAAGGCCGCAGCCGGGGCGGCGACGAACACCGCCGCACCCGTCGTCGGCGGTGGCGGCCTGAAGAAGTGGCTCATTATCGGCGCTGCGGCCGGCGGCGGAACGGCCGCGGCCGTGATGCTGAGGAACTCCAACAAGGCGCCGTCGGCCGGCACGGTGAGCGCATCGCCGGCATCGGTGTATGCCGGCGACACGGTGCAGTTCTCGATCACTGGCGATTCGGATCCAGATGGAGATCCGCTCTCCTACACCTGGGACTTTGGCGACGGTGGTACGGCGACGGGCAAGACGACGACGCACGCCTACAGCACGGCGGGAGGCTTTACGGCGACCGTGACCGTCAGCGATGGCAAGAAGTCGGCGACCGCAAGCGGTTCGGTTACGGTCAAAGTGAACGCGGCGCCCAGCCCGGGTGTCGTCACGGTGTCGTCGACGACTGCCCTGGCCGGCACCAACGTGACCTTCAGCTCGGTCGGCGCCAGCGATCCAGACGGGGACGCGCTGACCTACAGCTGGAACTTCGGCGACGGCACGACGGGGACGGGTCAGAGCGTCACGAAGGCCTATACCAACGGCGGCTCGTTCACCGCGACGGTCACGGTGCGCGATGGACGGACCTCGGTGACCGCCAGCGGGGCCGTCACGATTCGGACGTTGGCGGCGACCTGGGTTGGCGGCCTCAACGGCATCAAGACGCTCGTCACGTTCACGCAGTCTGGCGGCAATCTGTCGGGCACGTTCGCGTTCGATATTGGCTTCCCCGGCACGGTCTCCGGATCGATTAGCGCCTCGACACGCGCGGTCACGTTCACCGTTTCGGTGCCCGGATTCCAGGCGTTCACGTTCACAGGCAATCCCAGTGGCGACTTCAACACCCTGACGGGCGTCGCCAACGGTTCAGGTTTCGTCAACACGGCCTGGACGATGACCCGGCAGTAGGCACTGCGTTGTGCGTGCCGAGATGCATGGCTGGATTGGCGTCGGCATGGTCGCGTGGATGATAGCGGCCAGGCCGGCACACGCCCAGACGCCAGATGCGATCACACTCGACCTCGCGGTCCATGCCGCGTTGATGCAGAACGCGCGCGTGGTCAACGAACGTGATGCCGTGGAGCAGGCGGCGTTGTTCCGCCATGCGGCACGCAACGTCTATCGCCCGAAGCTGGTGCCGAACGTTCAGGGGTCGCTGGGTCAAACGGATGCGGCGGCGCAGACGTACCGCGTGGACTTTCTCCAACGTACGACATCGGGCACCGAGGTGCGGGCGGGTTTCGGCGCGTCGAGCGCGCAAATCCCCTCGACAACGGATCCCGCGGGGGAGCTGCATTTCTACAACGCCGATACGTCCCTCACCATCGTCCAACCTCTCCTGCGTGGTCTCGGTCGGAATGTGGCCCGACGCAGCCTCACGACGGCGGAGGTCCGCTACGACGACGCGCGTGCGGGACTCGGGCGCACCGAACAGCTGCTCGCGCTCGATGTCGCCGCCGGATTCTTCCGCGTCATCGAGCAGCAGACGTTGAGCGACGTCAGCAGCAAGAGCGTCGAACGAAGCGAGCAGGTGCTGCAGATTGCGGAGGCCAAGCTCAAGGCCGGCCTCGTGTCGCAACTCGACGTCCTCCGGGCCCGCCAGCTCGTGGCTGAAGCGCGGCTGCAGCTCGAGGATGCGCGGTTTGCCGTCGACAGCGCCCGTGACGACCTGGCGGTGCTCATGGGACGCACGGCCACGTCCCCATTCGACGTTGTTGGCGAGATTCCTGCGCCGATGACGGGGCCGTCCATTGACGAGGCGCTGGCCGTGGCGCGCGACCGGCGCGCTGATCTCCAGCGGGCGACACTGGGCACCCGCGACGCGGACCGGACGGTGGCCTACTTCCGCAATCAGCTACTACCGCAGATGGACCTCAGCGTTGGCCTGACTCGGCGTGAGACGGCGCCGAACCTGTCGGAATCCATTCGCACGGGACGGTTCAAGCTGGCCACGTTCTTCACCGTGTCCCTGCCCGTCGACCGCACACCGCAGCTCGTCGACTATCAGAACGCGATGATCGAGCGCGATCGGCGACGACGCGATGCCGAGGTGCTGGAGCAGTCGGTCGCGACGGAGGTCAAGCGCGCAGTGCGTGAGATTCAGCGCCTGACCCGGATGGTCGACGCTGTGAGCGCGAGCGTCGATCTGGCGCGCGAGGAAGTGGACATCGCCAACTTCCGCTATGCGCGCGGTCTCTTGAGCAGCCTCGAGGTCACGAGCGCCGAAGGCGGCCTGGTGGCGGCCGAGGGACGGCTCATCACCGCGAGGGCTGAGGCGGCGATGGCGGGATACCGCCTGAAGGTGGTGACGGGCACGCTGGAGCCGGCACGTGATTTCGCGTCGTCTGGCGCCCCCGCCCTGACGCAGGCGGGCGTGTCGCGATGACCCGATCGGCGTTCGTCGTGTCCAGATCGACCGCCTTCGCCCTGGTTGCAGCCGCCATCGTGGCCGCGTTGATGTTCTGGCCCTCGGCAGCGACAGACGACGGGTCGTTGGTCACCGTTCAGCGCGGAGACGTCGTCGCGGAACTCACGGTGACCGGGCTGCTCCGACCCGCCGAAGCTCTCGTCTACCGCTCGCCGTTGGGCGGACGTGAGGCCGAGATCATGTTCCTCGCGCCGGAGGGGACGCACGTGAATGAAGGGGATCTCCTCGTGCAGCTCGACACGGCCGATCTGCAGCGCGAGCGTGCGCGGCTCATGCAGGAACTGCTTCAGGCGCAGATGGAACTGCAGGTCGCGGAGATCGACTTCCGCATGGCGCGCGGCTCGGTGGATGACCTCGAAGCCGGCGAGGGGGCGCTGAGCGTCGAAGAGGCGCAGTCGCGTCTCGACCGCGCGCGTCGCAAGCGCGATCGCCTGCGTCAGGAAGTGACCGAGCTCGAGCCCTTGATGGCCAAAGGCTTTCTGACTCGGGACGAGTTCGACCGAACGGCGGAGGCGCTCGATCAGGCCGAAGAAGAGCTGACTTTGGCGAGCCGCCGGGCGGAGGTGCTGACGACGAAGACCCGTCCCCGCGAGCTGGAACAGGCGAACCTCCAGCTGGCGCAGAAGCAGGCGCAACGCGAGAACGTACGCGCGCGCATCACCGACATCCAGGGACGGGGCGCCCTGATCGACCAGCAGGTCGAGGCCAGCAGTCTGTTTGCGAAACGGCCCGGTCTCGTCGTGCACGAGGCCTTCGTCGCGGCCAGTACGCCGCGAAAGGTACGACTGGGTGATCGGGTGACGGCGAGCCAGGGGATCGTGACGATTCCGGAGGTCGCGCGCATGGTCGTGGAAACGTCGGCGAGTGAGCGGGACATGCACCGGCTGGCCTTGGGCCAGGGCGCGACAATCCGCCTCGAAGCGTATCCGGCGCTGACGTTCACCGGCCGTGTCGCTCGCGTCGGCACGCTCGCGCGCCAGGTCTCGTCCGGGTCATCAGAGGAGAAGCGTTTCGACGTCGTGGTGGACGTCGATCCCGTGGACGGGGCCGATCTGCGCCCTGAGATGACCGCGCGTGTCGACGTGCGGCTGGCGGCCAAGAGGCAGGTCGTGGTCGTTCCGGTCAACGCCGTCTTCGTGCGCGACGGCGCATCCGTTTGTCACGTGGTCGCCAGCGGTGGCATTGAGGCGCGAAGCGTGACGGTGGGCGAGTCGAGCGCGCAGTTCGTCGAGGTGATCGCCGGGCTGGTCGAAGGCGAACGTGTGTCGCTGATGGATCTTCCCACCCGCTCCGGGCGAGCGACACATCCGCCCGTCGGCCCTCCACTGCGGAAGCTCGCGGACTCGTTGCGCGGAGGGAGCGACCTTGCGCCTCGTTGACGCGAGTCAGGTCGCCCAAGCTGTCGAGGCGCTTGGCCGTTACAAGCTTCGCACGGCGCTGAGCGTTCTCGGCGTGGTGTTCGGAGTTGCCGGCGTGGTGGCGATGACCTCGGTGAGCAGCGGCGCGCGACAGGACGTGCTCGCCCAGGTGGAACGGCTCGGCCTCGACAACGTGATCGTGCGCGCGCAGAGCGTAAGGGCCGGCCGCCCCGCTCGACCGCTTGAGGCTGGTGACGCCGATCGTCTACGGGCACTCATTCCAGAAGCCACGGTCATCACTCCACTGATTGAGCGTGTCATGACCGTCCCCGGCGTCGATGGGGCCAGGCCCGTGCGCGTACTGGGCGTGCGGGCGGACTACCAGCACATCGTGCGCCTCGCCGTCACCGAGGGACGCCTGCTGGCGGCGATCGACGATCAAAAGGCGCCGCGCGTCTGCGTGCTGGGCGCGTCCATCGCGCGCCAGGTGTTCGGCGGTCGATCGGCAGTCGGTCTGAGCGTGCAGGTCGGCGCCGACATGTTCACGGTGATTGGCGTGCTCGCGGGCGAACGGACGTCAGCTGAATCGCCGAGTACCTTGACCGCGCGCGATATGGACGAGGTGGTGCTGATGCCAATCGAGTCCTTGTCTGGTCGACGTCTCGCGATCACGCCGACCCTGCCGGTCGACGAGCTGTGGGTGCAGGTGGCGGAGGGCCGCCGCGTCGACGCCGTCGCGGGCATCCTGACGCGGACGTTGACGGACCTGAGAGGCGTGGCGGACCTCGATGTGGTCGTGCCGCGGCACCTCCTTGCGCAGCACGACCGTACGCGCCGCACGTTCGCCGTTGTCGTGGGCAGCGTGGCGGTGATGGCGCTCCTCGTTGGGGGCATCGGGATCATGAACGTGATGCTCACGTCCGTCATGGAGCGGACCTCGGAGATTGGCATCCGCCGGACCGTGGGCGCTACGCGCCGGCACATCCGCGCCCAGTTCCTGATCGAAAGCCTGGTGATGACCGTGGCGGGCGGCGCGGTGGGGATTCTGCTCGGCGCGGGCGCCGCACGGGCCATCTCGGCCTACGCCGGATGGCACACGCTCGTCTCGGCCACGTCTGTCGCGATCGCGTTCGTCGTGTCGGCTGGGGTCGGTGTGACGTTCGGGTTGTATCCGGCCGTGCAGGCGTCGGCACTCGAACCGGTCGAAGCCGTTCGTTATGAATGAGGTGATCTCATGAGCTCTATTTCATCGCGACCCCATCGCCGCGCCCGAGGCATGTGGCCTCGGTGGGCGAAGGCCTGCGCGCACGTCGGTCTGATCGCCCTGCTGGGGGGCGATCCGACCGCCGTCAGGGCAGGTGCGCAGTCTTCGTCGCCGCCAGGGGTGATGCGCGTGTCTGCGGAGAGAGCCACGCTGCGCGAGAAAGCCTCCGCTGACGCGGCCGCCGTGGCCGAACTCACCAAAGGACAGGAATTGCAGGTCGTCGACCACGCGGGCGCCTGGGTGCTGGTGCGCGTGGTTTCCTCGGGCCGGGAAGGCTTTGTGCACAACCTGCTGGTCGAGGCGGTACCGGCGCAGGCGATGGGGCCGCCGGGAAGCGTGCACGTATCGGTGGCGCTGGTAGACGACCAATTGAACATCAGGCCGGTGCCTCGGCATGTTCTCGTGCTCACGTCCGCGTCCGCATCCGGCGGTCCGCTGCGGCTCGTCACGGGCTTCGATGGGCAGCTGGATGCGACCGTACCGGCGGGCACGTACACGCTGACATCGGAACGCACGGTCGATTTCCAGGGCCGCGCGTACCGATGGGACCAGCCGCTCATCGTGCGTTCGGGTGAGACTCTCAGCCTTGCGTTGAGCGTGGACAACGTCGCGGGCCCGCCCACGACGCCAATGGGCGGATCGACGAACCTCACCACGTCGCCATCCGACCCGCCCGCCGTCGCCGGCGCCGCGCAGGCTGACAGTGGTCTGGTTGGGATATGGGTTGGCACATACGCTGACTCACCGGCTCGTCTGCACATTGCGAGACAGGACGTCCGGGGCTTTACCGGCACGCTTGCAGTGACGACCCAGGCGGGAAGAGCCGACTCCGAGCTGGACGTTGCCGGACAGTTGATCGGCACGCGGATCGAGTTGTCGGAGACAGCCGTGATCGCCCGCGGAGCCGCGAAGTCGTGGAGTCTCGGGCGGGGCACCGGGACGCTGTCTGATGACGGCCAGACGATTAGCGGCAGCGGAAAGGACAATCGCGGCGAGTACCGCTGGCACTTTACCCGGCGCGCGACAGCGGTCCCTGTGTCGGCGGCCGCACCAGTGTCGGCGCCCGCCCCGGTCCAGACATCTCCCGTCACCGGCGCGGCGTCCGCGGCTCCGTCAACGGCCGCGCCCGCGAGACAGGATCCCGACACGAGCGCAGCCGCCACGACGCCGTCGACGCCGGGCGCCGTCGATTTTGATTCACGCGGATGCGGGCCCGGTAACGCCAAACACGAAGCTGACACGGACAAGACACGCCACCCAACACCTGAACCCCCGCCGGGAATGGGGGTCCTCTACGTCGTGCGGCCCACGATGATCGGCAACAAGATTCAGACGAAGCTCGCCATCGACGGGCAGTGGGTCGGGGTGAATCGAGGGAACAACTACTTCTTCGTAACCGTCTCGCCTGGCGAACATGCGATCTGCTCGACGGCCGAGAACACGAGTGTGCTCTCGCTGCGCGTTGAGGCGGGACATATCTACTACGTCCAACAGAAGATCACCATGGGCTTCATGAAAGCCCGCAATCGGATCGAACTGCTGAGCGAGGTCGACGGCCGGAATGCGCTGGCCAAGACGCATCTCAGTGTGATGACAACGAAATGAACCCAGGAGTCTCTCTCATGCACTTCGTGCGCGCGTGTGTGGCTGCTACTGCTGTGATCGTCACCGCCGCTCCGGCGTTGGCGCAGGAACGTCCCACTGCCGAAGTCGCAGTGGGCTACACGATTCTTCGCGACCATACCGCCCAGCAAACATCCACGTGGGGCTGGATGGTGTCGCCCGCCGTCCACCTGAACCGCTGGTTCAGCGTAGTCGCGGACGTTGGAGGCAACTACAAGACGGTCAACGGGTTTTCGGTGTCGGAAACCGCCGTGCTCGGAGGCGGCCGCGCAGGTTGGTCGTGGTCATCGGGAACCCTCTACTTCCAGTTCCTTGCGGGAGTGGACCGTTCGAACTACGACGGTGACATCTTCACCGGGCGTGCGCTCCAAACCGGCATCGGTCTCGATCTCACCTTGTCCGACCGATGGGCGTTTCGCGCCGAAACGGGCGGACGGTGGCAGATGCTCGATGGCGACACGTTTCCGTTCTGGCGTGGGACGTTCGGTGCCGTGTACCGCTTCGGTGGATAGAGCGACCCGAACGACCGGTGGACGAACAGCCGGGTCATACCCACGCGAACGCCGCAATAGTCCTACTCCGGCCGCTTGGGCCGCGTGTTTGCGGTCAGCACCTTCTTGCGCAGGCGCAGGAACTTGGGCGTGACCTCGACGAGTTCATCGTCGTTGATGAACTCGATGGCCTGCTCGAGGCTCAGGAGACGCGGCGGAATCAGGCGCAGGGCTTCGTCGGCCGACGAGGCGCGCATGTTGGTCTGCTTTTTTTCGCGGCAGATGTTGATATCCATGTCGGCTGGGCGCGAGTTCTCGCCGACGATCATGCCTTCGTACACCTGAGTGGCGGGCTCGATGAACATCTCGCCGCGTTCCTGCAGGTTCGCAATGGCGTACGACGTGGCCGGGCCGCTCCGGTCGGACACGAGTGCGCCGGCCGGACGCGAGGCGATGGGCCCGTGCCATGGCTCCCAGCCCGCGAAGTTGTGGTGCATGATGCCCGTGCCGCGCGTCTCGGTCATGAACAGCGACCGGAAGCCGATCAGGCCCCGCGCCGGAATGCGGAAGTCGAGACGCACGCGGCCGCTGCCGTGATTGATCATCTTCGTCATCACGCCGCGTCGGATGCCGGTCTCGGCGATGACCGTGCCCTGATACTGCTCGGCCACGTCGACGACGAGTTCCTCGACCGGCTCCGACATCACGCCATTGATTTCGCGCGTGACGATCTGTGGACGGGAGACCTGCATCTCGTAGCCTTCGCGCCGCATCATCTCGATGAGAATCGACAACTGCAGTTCGCCGCGGCCGATCACCTTCATCTGCTCCGGCGTGTCGGTGGGCTCGACGCGGATGGACACATTGCCGATCAACTCGCGGTCCAGGCGATCCTTGAGCTGGCGGGACGTGACGAACTTGCCATCCCGGCCGGAGAACGGCGACGTGTTGACGCCGAAGATCATCGACACGGTCGGCTCGTCCACGGCGATCGTGTGAATCGCGACGGGATTCTCGGCGTCCGCGATGGTCTCGGCGATCATGATGTTCTCGATGCCGGCCAGACAGATGATGTCGCCCGCGGCGGCTTCCGTCACGTCGATGCGCTTGAGGCCGTCGAACATGTAGAGCTTCGTGACTGTGGTCCGCTGAATCGATCCGTCGATCTTGCAGACGGCAATCGGATCGCCGACCCTGACCGTGCCGTTGAAGATGCGGCCGATGGCCAGACGGCCCACGTAGTCGCTGGCGTCGAGGTTCGCCACGAGCACCTGCAACGGCGCGGTCGGCGAGCCATGCGGCGGCGGCGTGCGCGCAATCACCGCGTCGAACAAGGGCCGCAAATCGACGCCCGGTTTCGCCAGGTCGGTCGTTGCCGTGCCTTCCCGCGCGTTCGTATACAACACGGGGAAATCCAGTTGCTCCTCGGTAGCGTCGAGGTCGATGAAAAGGTCGTACACCTCATTCAGGACCTCCTGAGTCCGCGCGTCGGAGCGGTCAACCTTGTTGATGACGACAATCGGCGGCAGACGGCGCTCGAGGGCCTTGCGCAGCACGAACCGCGTCTGGGGCAGCGGCCCCTCCGACGCGTCCACGAGCAGCATGACGCCGTCGACCATCGACAGCGTGCGCTCGACCTCGCCGCCGAAATCGGCGTGGCCCGGCGTGTCGACGATGTTGATCAGATGCCCTTCGTAGTGGACGGCGGTGTTCTTGGCGAGAATCGTGATGCCGCGCTCTTTTTCCAGCTCGTTCGAGTCCATGACCCGCTCGGCGACGCGCTCGTTGCTCCGGAACGTGCCGCTCTGGTGCAGCAGCGCGTCGACCAGCGTGGTCTTGCCGTGGTCGACGTGCGCGATGATGGCGATATTCCGCCGAAGCGGGTTGGCGATCTCCTGCGAGCCTGGAAGCGGTCGAGACATCTAATCAGTATATAGGGTTCGCGGGGCCCTTGGCTGGATCTCGTGTGGGGCCGTGACCCCTATTTGCAGGGCTTTCCGCTCGCATCGACGAGCCAGCCCATCGCGTTGTCGAGGAGCCGAATCATCAATGGTTCCGCGTACATCTCGCCGGCATGGCCCAGCGCCGAGTAGACCGCGTGCCCCTTGTCTACGCAGTGCCACCACACCAACGGATGGTCGCCGCCCATCGTCGCGCGCCCAGGCGTGTAGCTCTTCTCGTCCACCGTGGCGAGGATGCGGACACTCGGCAGGGCGCGCGGGCTCTTCTCGAACGCGTACCACTCCTCGGCGCGATGCCATGTCGCGGGCAGGCCCTTGGTGATCGGGCTCTTCGGATCCTCGATGTGAATGTCACCCGGCATGATTGAGGAGTGCACCACGAACTGCGCACCCACCAGCGTGTCCACGTACCACTTCCAGTCCGCCAGGGATGTGTGGCCCTGGCTGATCACCGGATCGCCGCCGGCGCCATGAATGCCCAGGTACGATCCGCCGCGTTCGACCCAGGCGCGGAACGCCGCCCGCTGCTCGGCGGTGAGCACGTCACCGCTCGAGTTGTTCCACACCACGAGGTTGAACCTGGCGAGCTGGGTGTCGTTCATGACCGCGCCGTTCTCCGTCACGAACACGGGCCAGCCGCGCACGGCGGCGATGGCGACCAGAGCCGCGTCGGAGGCACGCATCGAGGCCTCGTCGCGGTAGCCGTTCGTCTTCGAGAAGATCAGCACGCCGCCCGACTTCAAATCGTTCGGCAACGTCGGCGGCGTGGTGTCGAATGACGGGGCCAGGACGAATCCGGCCTGCGCGCCGCCCAAGGGGCCGCGTCCGCGGGGACCCGCGCCAGGAACGGGCGCGGGGGGTGGCTGCTGCGCCAGCAGGCCAACGGACATCAGACTCAACAGACAGGTCACGACGAGGGGGCGGCAACGGCGCATAGACGGAACCTCGACAGCAGCTTCGCACGAATACCGTCGCCTCACGTGCAGTTTCAGGCTGGACGCGGTGCATCCGTGAGGGTGCCCCCAATTGCCGGCGCGGAACGAATCTTGCTGCGACGTACAACCATGTTCTCCCGCTTCTCACGGCGCATCCGGGTCTCCCTGACGACGGCCCTGATTCAGACACTCCTGGCCGCTCCCGCGTTTGCCGCGACGCTGCGCGTCCCCGCCGACTATTCCAGCATTCAAGCCGCGATCAACGCGGTGTTGTCCGGCGCCGCGCCGGATGGGTCCATCGTCGAGGTTCAGCCCGGCGTGTACTACGAGGCCCCAATCATCGCCGGGAGCGGCAAGTCGATCACCGTGCGCGGACTGTCCGGCTCCGGCTCCACCATCGTTGATGCCTCGCTGGCGAATCTGCCGGCGCTCCGGTTGTACATTGCGTCCGGCGCCGTGCGCTTCGAGGGATTCACGTTCCGGGGAGGCGTCGGCGGGCCCGGCACCGGCGGCGGGTTCACGTTTCAGGAGTCCTCGCCCGATCTGGTTGACGTGGTTTTCGAGAACAGCCGGGCGATGGATGGCGGTGGCGGTGTCATCTTCAAGTCGAGCCCGAGATTTGCTCACTGCGAGATTAGGAACAACACCGCCGATCGTTTCGGTGGCGGCCTCCTCATCATCACGGGTTCGCGCCCCTCTTTTTCGGACTGCCGGATTCGTGACAACGTGTCCGGGGCGGGCGGCGCGGGCACGGGCAACATCGGGATGGGCGGCGGCGTGCACATCAATGATGCTTCCCCGAGCTTCAGAGGCTGCCTGATCACAGGCAATCGATCGAAGTTCGCCGCAGGTGGCATCATCCTGATCGGCACCTATACGTCGACGTATGGTGCCGCGGCGATGCTGCTCGAGGACACGGAAGTCTCGAACAACATCGCCGAACGGTTCAGTCCAGCCGAGAATCCCGCCGAAGGCGGCGGCGTGCACATCGAAGACAACGCCACGGCATATCTCGTGCGCGCGACGATCCGCAACAACACGGCAAACACCGGCGGCGGCCTGAGCTCCTACCGGGCTCGATTCGAGATCACGGGTTCGATCATCGATGGTAACCACGCACAGGATCCGCAAGCGGTTGGCGGATTTGGCGGGGGCATCGACATCACGTCCAACAACGTCTCGAGCCCCTTTCGGCCGGCCGGAAGCCTGTCGCTCGTGGACACCGTCGTCAGGAACAACGATGCGCGTCGCGGCGCCGGAATGATGATCTCGGGCGATCAGTACTGCGGCGGCTCGCCGTGCACGTCGGGCGCCGCGCGCGCCTCGGCGCAGATTACCGATTCATTGATCTCGGACAACGTGGCGGCAGTCTACGGGGGAGGTGTCCTCGCCGACCGTGTCGATCTCACGATCACGGGCAGCCACATCCTCCGGAATATCGTGAACACGTCCGGATTGTCGGACGGCGGCGGACTGGTTCTGGCGACGCTCACCGCTGCGACGATCACATCGACGACGATAGCCAGGAATTCGGCCGTCGACTATGGCGGCGGCATCTATCTCGATACCGCAGCGAGCCTCACCATGAGTGGGTCGCGCGTGTATGCCAACACCGCGGCCAACGGTGGCGGCCTGTTCGTGGGCGGGACGGCCTCGGGCTCAGTGCAAAGCTCAATCATCGCGGACAACGCGATGTACCAAATCTACGAGCAGGCATGCGGTCCGGTCGTGCGGACGATCCTCGCCTACGTGAACAACAACATCACGCCGCGCTCCGCCGCGCCAGACCTGTATTTTTCGGGCTGTGGAGGCGCCACGTCGACCATCGCCGGGCTGAACGCCTCGCCCAGCATGCGTTCGTCCGGCAACACGTCGACGGCGCCAAGTTTCGTCGCGTTCCTGGCGACGCCCGATCTCGCTCCTGCCGTGTTGAGCTGGAGCGTCGCGCGCGCGTCGAATGTGACGATCTCGACGCTCTCGCCGTTCTCGGGCGATACCGGCACTGTGGCAGTGAGCCCGGCCTCGACAACGGCCTACTCACTGACCAGCACGGGCGGGCCGGCCGGCGCGGTGACGGCTGGGGTCCGAGTCGCCATCGCCTGGGGCATTCCGACGGATACGCCGGTCGCGGGAGATTTCGACGGTGACGGCAAGCGCGACTTGGCCGTGTACCGTAGCACCACAGGCATGTGGTACATCCTCGGGTCGTCCACCGGCTACAGGCAGACGCCCTGGGGCGCGTTTTCGGTCGGAGACGTGCCGGTACCGGCCGACTACGACGGTGACGGCAAGACCGACATCGCGGTCTTCCGGACGTCCACGGGGCAGTGGTTCATTCTGAGATCAACGGGTGGGTCGACGACGATGAGCTGGGGCTACCCGCCTGTGGGTGATGTGCCCGTACCGCGCGACTACGATGGGGACGGGCGTGCGGATGTCGCGGTTTACCGGATGTCGACAGGCATGTGGTACATCGCTTACTCGCGTGGCGGCTCCGGTGCATTCTCGTGGGGTGCCCCGAGCCTCGGTGATATCCCGGTGCCGGCCGACTACGACGGCGACGGCCGCACAGACCTCGCGGTGTACCGCAGCTCCACGGGCATCTGGTATCGCGCCCTGTCAGGCGGCGGCTCGACCGCCGGAGTGGGCTGGGGGGCGCCGGCGGTATACGGCCTTGGCGACACACCCGTGCCGGCCGACTACGATGGCGACGGCAAGGCCGATATCGCCATCGCTCGAGCGGCGACAGGTGACTGGTACGTGCTGAAGTCGGGCGGCGGGACGCTTGTGAAGCGGGTCGGATCTGGCGACGTCCAACTTCCAGGCAACTATGAAGGCAGTAGCGCGGCCGAAATCGCCCTGTACCGCGGAGCCACGGGAAGCTGGTTGATCGTGCCCTGACGGCGCAGCGCTTTGCGGCTTCGCCTCGGCGAGCCCTACTCAGTCAACGGGTGGCCGTCCGAGCGCGACTTGCGCCTTCAGGATGAGCGCGGCCGGCGCCGTCCGGATCGCCAGGTCGCGCAGCGCGCATCCCAGTCGGCTGTCGATCGATCCCATCCGTGCGTTGCGCTGCGCCTGTGCCACCACCTTCGACGTCCGGCGCTGACGGATGTCCTCATACCGTCTGAGCGCCTCTGGCACCGGGCGTTCTGGCCGGACGATCTGTCCGAGCGCGACGGCATCCTCCAGCGCCTGCGCGGCACCCTGACCGGCGTGAGGCAGCATCGGATGCGCGGCATCGCCGAGGAGCGTCACCGATCCGGTCCCCCACGAGCGCAACGGCGCGCGCGTGATCAATGCATCCAGACGCAAGTCCTCCGGCCGGGTCGCTCCGACGATGGCGTTGAACGCCGGGTGGAACGGTTCGGCAATGCGGCGGAGCAGGGCCAGCGGGTCGGACGTGCCGCCGGCGCGCGCCACGTGGTCGTCGCGCAGCGAGAGATACCAGTACACCGCCCGATCGCTGGCTCGAGCGAGTCCGGCTTCGAGTCCGCGGCCCAGGTACTGCGCTCCGCTCACGCCTTCCAGGTGTGCGACGGCATCCCACGCCACGCCTCGCATCGCCAGCAGCCCGCTCGGCCTTGGTGGGGGTGCGGCGGGATGAAGCTGACGCCGTAGCACCGATCCCACGCCGTCGGCGCCGACCACGAGGCGCGCCGCGCCGAGGGCACCGAGCGCGCCCTCGACGACCACGACGTCGCCGTCCTGGCGAAACGAGGTGACGGGCTGTCCGAGCCTCAGATCCGCCTGGCCGACCGCGTCGAGCAGCGCGCCATGGAGTACCGGCCGCAGCGCGCAGACGGAATCCTCACCCAGCGCCCGGCTCACGGCCGACGTATCGAGTCGCCGCAGCACCCGACCGTCGGGCCGTCGAATCTCGACGCGCTTCAAGACCGCACCGCCCGCGTGCATGGCATCCGCCATGCCGATTGCTCGAAGTGCGTGCATGGCGTTTGGCGCAAGAAGCAAGGCGAAGCCAAGCTCGCGTGGCGCGGCAGCCTGTTCGAAGACCGTGACCTGCCAGCCCGCCCGCCGGAGCGACAGCGCCGCCGCGAGGCCGCCGATTCCGGCGCCCACCACGATGGCCGAGGCCGATTCTGGAGTCGTCAGTAGCGGGCCGTTTCGAGAATGGCCGCGAGCACGTGCGGCGTGCCCGGCAGGATGACTTCCTCGAGGTCGGGATGGTAGGCCACCGGTGTGTCCATCGCCCCGACGCGTTTCACCGGCGCGTCGAGATCACCGAAGAGGTCGGACGCGACGCGCGCGGCGAGTTCCGCGCCGAATCCGCAGGTCAACTGATCTTCATGCGCGATGACGACGCGGTTGGTCTGGCGCACGGCGGCCGCAATGGCGTCCCAGTCGAACGGCATGATCGTCCGAAGGTCGATGACTTTCACGCTGATGCCGTCCTTTTCCGCCTGCTGCGCGGCCACGAGCGAGCGTTGCACGAGCGCGCCCCAGGTGACGACGGTGACATCCGTCCCTTCGCGGCGCGTGGCGGCCTTGCCGAACGGCACCATGTAGTTCGCGCCCGGATATTCGCCCTTGTTGTACGTCTGGCGATAGAGGTGCTTGTGCTCGAGGAACAGCACCGGATCGTCGCACCGGATCGCGGTCCGCAGCAAACCGGCCGCGTCCTGCGCGGTTGAGGGATACACGACGCGCAGGCCGGGGCAGTGCGCGAAGATACTTTCGCCGGACTGGCTGTGGTAAATCGATCCGCCGCGCAAGTAGCCGCCGATGGCGACCCGCACGACCATCGGACAGGCGAACGCGTTGTTCGAGCGGTAGCGCAACATCGAGATTTCGTCGCGCAACTGCATCATGGCCGGCCAGATGTAGTCGAAGAACTGGATCTCGACGACCGGCTTCAGCCCCCGCGTGCCCATGCCACAGGCGCGACCGACGATGGCCGCCTCGGCGAGCGTCGAGTTGAACACCCGGTCGGATCCAAACGCGCGCTGAAGATTGAGGGTCACCTTGAACACGCCGCCCTTGCCCGTGCACTCGGCGAGCGCGGCATCGTTTGTCGCGTCTGCGATGTCCTCGCCGAAGACGATGATGCGCGAATCGGCCGCCATCTCGTCCCGCAGCGTGTGGTTGATCGCGGCGACCATCGTGTCCGGCTTGCCATCCGGGTCAGCCGTCGTCCGGAACTCTGGACCGGTTGGATCGACCGTCGGGGAGTACACGTACAAACCTGCTGTTTCCGGCAGAGGCTTCGGCGCCTTCAATGCAGACTCGACTGCTTCGCTGATGTCGCGATCGATGCTCCGCGCAAGGTTCGCCAGGTCGTCGTCGGAGAGGATGCGATGGTCGCGGAGAAACGCGGCGAATTTGGTGACCGGATCACGCGTCGCTTCCTCGGCGCGCTCCTCGGCCGTTCGGTACCAGCGCTCATCATCCGAGTGCGAGTGCGAGTAGGGCCGCGTCACCGTGGCATGAACGAGCGCGGGACCACGCCGCTCCCGGCACCAGAGTGCGGCGCGCGACATCGCGCGATAGCTGTCGAGCACGTCCGTTCCGTCGCAGCGCGTGACCTGGAGATGGGGGAAGTTCTCGACGAGCTGCGAAATGCTCCCGCCCGGGGTCTGCGCGCTCACCGGCACCGAGATCGCGTAGCCGTTGTCCTCGACGAGAAAGAGCACCGGCAGTTGCCGCAGACACGCGACGTTCAAGGATTCCCAGAACTCGCCTTCGCTCGTCGCGCCGTCGCCGACCGACACGTACGTGACTTCGTCGCTCTTGTAGTGCGACGACCGATCGGGAATGTTCGTCAACCGATCGAACAGCAGCCCGGCTTCCGCGCAGCCGACTGCCTGGAGGCACTGCGTGCCCGTGGCGCTCGACTGCGACACGATGTGCAGCCTGGGATCGCCCCAGTGCGAGGGCATCTGGCGGCCGCCGCTCGTCGGATCCTCAGAGGAACCGACGCCGGCCAGGAACATCTCCCGCGGTGTCATGCCGAGCGTGAGGCACAGGGCCCGATCGCGATAGTAGGGATAGAACCAGTCGTGCCCGGCACGCAGCACGCAGCCGGCGGCCACGAGGATGGCCTCATGCCCCGCACAGCTGATCTGGAAGAACAGTTGACTCTGATTCTTGAGTTGAATCTCTTTGTCGTCGATCCGGCGCGAGGTCAGCATCAGGCGATAGATGCGGACCAGATCGTCGGCGGTGAGATCTTCGGCAAACGAGAGAGGTGCTTCGGTCGTGCTGCTCTTCATCCGGCGAAACCCTTTCCCGCGTGGTCCGTCGCCCGGGCAACCGCTCGATTATACTCCTCGACAACTTGGCAAATGATGCTTGATGTCACGCTCTTCCGATGGGATGAACTGGCCCTGGACAAGGTCACCGAAATGGTGGCCCGCAAGACGGTTTCCGGGGCCGATCTGACCCTGACACAAGCCTATTTCAAGAAGGGGGCCGTCGTGCCCCTCCATCGTCACGACGGTGAGCGCCTGATCTACGTCCTGCAGGGCGCGCTGCGGGCGCACGTGGGGGCGACCGACGTGACTGTCCGCGAGGGCGACGTTCTCGTCGTACCGGCTGACGTCGCCCACCAGGCCGAGAGCCTCGACGACACGTTCGTGCTCACCGTGGCACGCGTGCCAGCGCCCGCGTGAACCACGCGAAGGTTCCCAGGCTCGCCACGGCCAACAGGACCGACGCGTCGACGTAGGTGATCTGCCGCGAGAACAGCGCGGGCCATCCCTCGCCGAATCCGTAGAACAGATACAAGTTGAACGTGACGACGCCGGTGAGCGCCCAGAAGATCCAGCGCAGCCTCGGTTCGAGCGCCGCGGCCGGTGCAAGCAGGACTACCGCCGGCGCGAGGTGGTTCTCGTGCACCTGCGCCGCGAACATCGCATACGCGTACATGGTCCACGCCGCCGTCGCCGTCACGCGTACCAGCGACGGGCGTCGCCACAACGCGACAAGGCCCCAGGCCGCCAGGGCCGCGAAGACGACCAAGCCGACCACGCGCGCGTTTGGATACCCGAGGTCGACAGCCCGGGTGATCGCCAGTATGCGGACCTCCTGCGTGAGGGATCGTTGCCAGCCCCACTCGGGTCCGACGTCGAGCACACGCAGCATCCAGGTGAAGATCCACCAGACGTTTGCTGCCTGCGCGGAAAGCATGTCGTGCGCCGCCAGCCGGCTCAGGGCCTGCGTCAGGTTGCTCCACGCGCCTCGCGCGATGAACGGGACGAATGCCACCGCGGCGGTCACGGCGCCCGCCGCGGTCATCTCCGCGAGCGCCGTGGTTCGTGAAATGCTCTGGCGCAACGCCGCGATGACGACGACCGGTGCAACGAAAATCGCCTGCGCTTTCGTCAGGACGGCAAGCATGAGCAGACATCCCGCGGCCACGGAGCGCCCGCGCCAAGCGGCGATCACGGCCATCGTCAGCGGCACGGCCATCTGCATATCCAGGTAGCCGAGCACACTGTTGTCGAGGAGAAGCGCCGGATTCAGCCAGATCGCGATGGCCATCCACCACGCGGCCGTGTCACCGACGATTGCGCGTCCACGCCACAGGACCCAGAGAAGAAAGGTGACTTCCGCAGCGAGCCCCGGCAGCTTCACGGCGACGTTCAACATGCGGGAATCATCGAACGCCGGATCCCAGAGGCGATACAGCCGGCCCGCCAGGGACAACTCTGCGAGCGCCACGGGCGGATAGTCCACCGTCATGGCCTCGCCGCGCCAATGCAGTGCGCGCCGCTCGGGTGGCGAGCCGCCGATGCCGTACATCGACGTCAGGTCGTGGCTGCCGGCGAAGCTCCAGACCTTCCAGATCACGACGTCGCCCGTTCCGGGAAGCGGCAGAGCGAGGAGCCGAATGAGCAGTCCGGTGACCAGTGCGGCGGCCAGGACGCGTCGGGACGGCATCAGTGGACGCGGTCGTTCCAGGGAGGGCGGCCGCCCTGATGGACGTTGAAGCGGCGTCGCATCCGATCCATCTTCCAACGCGTCAGCCGGTATTTCCAGGCGAGCTGGAGGTCCTTCGGGCCACGCAGGTAGAGCCAGCCGATGACGAGCCCGCTGAGATGCGCGACGTTGGCCACGGGCCCGCTCGTGGCCTGGAGCGCGGAGATGAACGCGATGGCGCCGATGATCAGCACGAACACGCGGGCGCTCAGCGGAAAGATGAACATGAACAGAATCCGCCGGTTCGGGAACACCAGCGCCCAGGCCATCAACAGGCCGTAGATCGCGCCCGACGCGCCAATCGTCGGGATGACGTACGACATGGCCGTTGCCTCGAACGGCAGCAGTGACACCGCCACCGTGCACAGGCCCGCGCCGACGCCGCACACGAAGTAGTACTTCGTGAAGAACGTCGTACCCCATCGCCGCTCGAGCTCGACGCCGAACATCCACAACGCGAGCATGTTGAACAGGAGATGGCTGAAGGATGTCGGCGAGTGCAGGAAGAGGTAGGTCACCACCTGCCACAGCCGGCCGTTACGCATGACCTCGATGGGCGTCAGGGCGAACAGGTCGAGGATCACCACCGCTACGCGCGCCGGCGTCACGAGCATTGCCAGGTAGACGACGACGTTCGCGATGATCAACGCCCGTACGGCGGGCGTGATCGGTCCCGGGCCGAACGATGACGCCATGGCGGACGGAGGCATGCGGCGCACGGCCACGATGGTAGCAAAGACGGCTCAGGGCTCAGCACCCGTGCCCGGGGACCCCGAGATCCGTGCAGCCCGGGCCTTCTGTGGAGCCTTGGGCCCCGAACCTTCAGGTCCGGGGCTTCAGCGTCTTCGCAGCACCCTTCTCACAATGGAATTACTGTCGAGCAGGCCGGTGGCCTGCGCTCCGGCCAGGTAGAGCGCGCCAAAGACGCCAAGGATGACGAGTCCGCGGGCGACATGCCAGGTTGGCGGGATGGTCAGTCGGAAGAGGCTCGCGATCGCGGCGGCCCCCAGGGCGACCATCCAGGCACGAGCGGCGAGCTTGGGCCCGATCGTCACGGGGCCGATTCGGCGCTGAAGGGCGCGGCGAAGCAGCAGAAACTCGACCCAGCCTGCGAGACCGGCCGAGGCCGTGAGGCCGGCGGCGCCCCACGACGGCGAGACGCCGATCAGGCGCGGCAGCGGGAGGGCGAGCAGATATCCAAGGCCGCCGACCAGTGCCACGCGCAGAAGGGCAAACCGGGTCGGCGTCGTGGTGTCGCCGACCGCGTAGAACGCGGAGACGTACAGGCGACTCACCGTGGTCGCCAGCAACCCGACAGCGGAGCCCGCGAGCACACCCCACACGTAGAGGGTGTCGCTGTGCGTGAATTTTCCGTGCTCGAGCAACATCGCGACCATCACGTCGCCGCATGCGAGAAAGGCGACCATCGATGGCACGACCAGCGCCGTGATCATTTCCTGTCCAGCAATGATCCTGGTACGCAAGGCGTCTGGCAGGTTTGCGGCCGCAGCGGTCGACATGCTGGGCAACGACGCCGACGAGAACGCCATACCGAACAACGCAATGGGCAACTGGTTGAGCTGTTGCGCGTTCGTCACGGCGGACACCGCGCCGGTTCCGAGCCACGTGGCGATGGAACTGTCGACGTACGCACTCACCTGCACGACGCCGCGGGTGAACACGACCGGCACAGCCGAACGGAGGACCTTCTTCACGGGTTCGGCCACGTCCGCGTGCAGGCGAGACCATTGGCCTGACATCAGCCGCCAGACCACCGGGACCTGAATCGCGAGCTGAAGGCCTGCGCCGGCGAGCGTGGCCCAGGCGAGCCGGATGGCCAACTGGGACAGCTCGTCGTGCCGGAAAATCCAGAGGCAGGCAATGATGGCCGCGTTCCAGCAGACCGGTGCGGCGTAGGAGAGGAAGAACCGGTGGTGGCTGTTGAGTATTGCGAGGCACCACGCGGACATTACCAACAGGCCGATACCCGGAAACAGTATCCGGACCAGGTTGACCGTCAGCGCCAGCTTCTCGCCGGTATACCCACCAGCGATCAGGGGGACGACGAACGGGGTCGCGGCGATCCCGATCAGCACGAATACCGACGTGATAACCGCAAGAATGGCCAGCACAGCCCGCGCCATGCGATCGGCGCGATCGCGGTCCTCGACCATCAGAGCCGAGTAGATCGGAATCAACGAGGCGGAGAGCACCCCCTCGCCAAGCAGGTTCTGGAGGAAGTTGGGGATCCGGAGTGCCGCCTGAAACGCGTCTCCCGCATCCGACCGCAAACCGAACACATAAGAAAACAGAGTGATTCTGATGAACCCGGAAATGCGGCTGAACATGATGCCCGCCGCGACGAGCGCGGCCGACACCGACAGTCGGGTTCTCGCCGTCTGCTGCGGCGACTCAAGGGACATTCAGCGACATGGTACAGGCTGCGGGCTGCAGTCTGCAGGCCGCCGTGGCCGGCAGCCACAGGTTCTTTGGAATGAAGGTTGACGCTTGGTCGTGCCGACCGACGGCACTGGCGTGCGGCCTGAAATTAAACGAGGCCCTCAATCCCCTGCGATTGAGGGCCCCGGCCCGGAGGATGGATGAGAGGCGTTACGTGCCTTTCATCAGTCTTAGACGCGAGATGTGGGAGAAAGTTTGCCGGCTCGTTCAGCGCGCCAGACGATTCTTCACGGCCTCGCTCAGGGCCTTGCCATCGACCGTCTGGCCGGCCAGCTTGCCCGTCACGGCCTTCATCACTTTGCCCATGTCCTTGGGGCCCGCGGCGGCGGTTTCCTGAACAGCCGCCTCGATAGCGGCGGCAATGGCCTGGTCGTCGGCCGCCGGGGGCAGGTACTGCTGCAGGAATACGATCTCCGCCTGCTCCTTGTCCGCCAGCTCCGGCCGGTTGCCCGCACGGAACTGTTCCACCGCGTCCCGGCGCTGCTTCACGAGCGCGTTCACGACCTGGATGGATTCCCCCGCGTCCAGCGCCCGCCCCTTCTCGAGCTCCTTGTTCATTAAGGCCGCTTTGAGCATGCGCAGCGGTCCGAGCGACACCTGGTCCTTCTTTTTCATGGCGTCGCCAATGGCGTGGGTGATCTGTTCAAGGAGTGAGGGCATAGGACAAGGATAGCGGCAAACACGAAGGCCGAACGACACCGGTGTCGCGCTTCAACACCGGCGTTGGGAGCCAGCCCCTAGACCGCGTCGCCCCTGACCCGCTGATACACCTCGTCGTAGGCCTCCCTCACCGCTTCAGGGCTGAAACGTTCGCGGACGATGCGGGCGGTATCAGCGTGAGTCCGGCGCGGGGCCTGCAGTCGAGCGGTCAATGCCTCCGCGAGGAGATCCGCATTCTGCTTCGGCACGACCTCCACATCATCGCCGAACAGCGCGTGGAGTTCCTGACCGCCGGGATGATCGGCGGAGACGACAGGTGTACCGGCGGCCAGGGCCTCGACGGCTACGGTCGGCAACGCTTCGAGCAGCGACGGGAGGACGAACACATCGGCGATGGCGGCGTAGCGCGCGACCTCGGTGTTCGGCACGAGGCCGGCAAAGGTGATCCGGGAGGCGACACCCAGTCGCACGGCCTGAGCCTCGAGGTCGCCGCGCAGCGGGCCAGTGCCGCAGATGACGAGCCGGACGTCGGATCGTCCGCGCGCGACGCGCGCAAACGCATCGATGAGCACCGACTGGCCCGCCAGCGGGTGAAGACGCTTCACGTTGAGCAGCACGTGCGGTTCGGCAATGCCGAGTTCGGTGCGCCACGCGTCGCGCGTGATCCCATCGACGCCAACGAACGAAGGAGATACCGCTGGATAGACCACGGACAAGCCAGGACGCGACAGCCCGAGGTCATGCGCGCGGTTCATCAGGCGATCGCTGTAGAACGTGACCTCTGCCGCACCGTGGTACGCCTTCGTGAAAGGGTCGATCGGCCATCGCCGGCGGTAGTGCCAGATCTCCGTGCCGTACAGCGTCAGCACGTACGGCACGCCGCGTCGTCGCGCCCACGCTGCGGCGACCTCGATGATCAGACCGTTGCTGTGCAGGTGAAGCAGATCGGCATCCGCCGCGAGCTCACGCAACGCGCTGATCGTCGAGCGGCTTCGCCGGAGCGTGTCGATCCGGAGCAGATGCTGCAGCCGGGAGCCTGATCGCGTGACGACTCGTCGGACCGGTCCTGGCAGGGGTTCGCTCGTGCCGCGGCCCTGACTCGGCGGCTGGGTGATGAACGAGACGTCCGCGCCGGCGGTGTGACTCCAGGTCCCCAGCTGTGCAGGGAGGAGTGCATTGGCGGCCTGATCCGGCGGCAGGTGCGGCGAGACGTGACAGATGCGCATGCGGGCGCGATCAGACGGCCAGGCGCTGGTCGGCAACGGCCGTGGCGCCATGGCGGTTGCCGAACTCGCGGAACGTCATCGGCACGGCGCCGAGCGCGTCGATCGTCGTCGTGAAGAACAGCGCGAGCCGCTCGTAAAAGGCCGTGACGTCTTTCTCGGTGCGATTGTAGGGGCTGCCGCCCGCGATCACTTCGCTCGAGTGGAAGAGCAGATTCAGGAGCGGCACGCGCCGCCGCACGAGATCGCGCGCGAGCGCGATCATGTCATCCGCGGATGTGTAGGACGGTCGGAGCGATCGCACGGTGGCCATCCGTGAAAGGCGCAGGATCCGTTTGGTCGTGTACGGCCACGGGAGGCGGCCGTAGACGGCCTCGACCCACGCAGGCACGCGACGATTGAGCGCCGCCGACACGGGCAATTCCAGGATGCGGCTCGATCCGGCACGCGTCGCCGAATCGTACGACAGGTAATACGGCTCGAGCGGCGCGCCGACGAAGTCCGGGCCACCCTTGTGCGCCTCGTAGAAGAGCGGCGTGACGCTCGAATCGATCCGGTAACCGTGACGCTCCAGCGACGATACGTGCTCGGCCGCAAAGCCGAAACGGCCCGAGCGATACGAGACGGGCGCGACGCCCACGGCGTCGGTGATGGCCCCTGTGAGTGCCGCAAGTTGCGCATCGAACTGCGCGAGTGACAGCGCCAGCGCGTAGGTGTGCCTGTCGACATCGGCCGGCTCGCATGGCGGCGTTTCCCAGGCGTGGTGGTGCGCGCCGATCTCGGCGTCTCCGTGCGCCAGGATCCGCCGAAGCGCCGCCGCCGACTCCGCGTCACGCACGACGGGATAGGTCACGACGTACGTCGGGCGGATGCGGTGCCGAACGAAGAACTCGTGCAATCGTTCCAGGGCGCGGGTGTTGGCGAACGTCTGATGCCGCCGCGCCTCGCGGTCCCACTGGTTGTCGCCTTCGGTGTCGATGGCGACGAGCAGCGCGGGGGGCTCGTGACCCGTCATCGATCCTGGTCGGAATCGCCCAGCGTGACGTGCCAGTCGGCCGTCGTCTTGTAGAACGCGTCCGGCACGACGACGGCGTTGATCTTCGCGACGAAGTCCATCGTGGACTTCACCTGGAAGTATCCGGATTTCCTCAGGAGCTTGCGGAACCCGTCGTGCAGGACGAACGCGCGGATCTTGTCGGAATCGGCCGCCCTCGCTTCACGATCGACCCAGCGGAGCAACGTCAGCAGACCCGCCTCGTCGTCGGGGTCCGTGAGGAAATCCACGAGCAACGTCACGCGCCCGCGCGGTTCCTGCAGGTGGCGGTAGACGGCGTAGCCCTGGGGCTCGCCGTCACGCATCAGCGCCACCACGGCGTAACGCACGTGAGGCGTCTGGATGTACTTCCAGTTCAGGTATGCGGCATCGCGACGAACGGCGACCCCGAACTTCGGCGCAATCCGATCCCACAACCGTGTGAAGCCGTCGCCGAAATGTCGGATGACCTGCACTTCGCCCTGCAGGGGCTTCGCGCGCGAGACGAGGCGGACGACCGGCAGCGTGACGTAGGACACGAGGCGGTTCACCGCAACCGGCCATGTGGGTCTACGAAACGCGCGCCGGCTCAGGGGCTTCACCAGACATGGCACCGGGCCGACGTCCGGCCACTGCATCTTCTGAAAGAGGCGATACGACGACTCGGAGAGGCCCAGTCCCAGCGCGGCACCGGTGTGGCGATCCCAGGTCCTGAACAACCCATCGCCGAGGCCCTGGCGCTGGCGCTCGGGGGTGACCATGACATCCATGCCCCACGACGCCTCGATGTCGAGGCCCTTGACGGAGAGTTTTACGGGCATCGTGGCGTATTGCCCGATGATCGTGCTGCCTTCGCGCGCAATCCAGATCTGCGGACCGGCGAGCGGCACGTTCGGATTGCGCCGGTACTGCCATTCCCAGCGCAGCCGGCTGGCTTCGGCCGCATCCGGGCCGAAGACGCGCCGGTACAGCGCTTCGAGTTGTCGTCGATCCTCCGAACGATAGCGGTCGATGTCTGCCATGAGGCGATGGCTGGGTGCGGCCGTCAGGCCGCGCCGAGCACGTACTCGATATTACTGATCAGCGCGTCCTGCGTCAGCGGGCTGTCACGAATCCACCGCGCGATTGGCGCCGGCATCCGGCGCACCGTGGACGTGACGTGCAGTTCCTCGCGGACGACCTGGAGGCCCGCCGACGCGATTTGTCGGCGCAAGCGTGTCACCCGGACCTTCTCGAGCAGGTCATCGTGCTTGTCGATGCCCAGCCGCGCGTCGCGGATGAACGAGTTCTCGTGCGCCGGCTCCCGCAGCATCCAGGGCGCACGGCGCGCGAGCACACGGAAGGTGCGAAACGCGATGGCGCGGCCGGCGATCAAATGCAATGGCACTGGCACCTTCAGCCGTGGCAGGTGGGCGCCGGCAAACGACAGATACGGCGCCGTCGACAAATAGAAGCGGCCTCCGGGCGCCAGCACGCGCCGACACTCGCGCAGATACAAGGGGGCGTCGGCGACGTGCTCGATGACGGCGTGCGAGAGCACGAGGTCGAACGCGCCATCGGCAAACGGGAGGGCCATGCCATCCGCGAGCGCAAAATGGAGCGAGTGCACGCCGCGTTCGCGCGCCAGCCGCACGCCGGCCTCGCCGAACCGGTTGAAGGGATCGATGCCCACCACCTCCTGCGCATGTTCCGCGAGGGACAACGGCATGCCGCCACCGCCGCAGCCCGCATCGAGCACACGCCCGCCAATATTGACCCCTGCGCGATCGAGAAACTTGATGACCTTGGCGCTGCGGTAGTACTCGAACAACGCGTAGTCATATTCGGATCGGAACCGCCGGTCGGCGTGAGCCTTGATGAGGTCGTCTCTAATCTCGCGCATGCGCCGGCAGGCCGTCAGGTTCCTTGTCGATGAGCACCGCCCGATCGGGGCCCGGTGTTTCGTCCACGACGAAGGTGGCAATCACCCGGCGTCGAGGATAGTGGTCGAGAATGCCCTGGATCAAACCTGAGTTGACGGAGCTTTCGTAGCCGATCTGGGGCAAATCGTAGGTCAGTATATAGCGCGCATCGTCGCGGCGGAGGCGGTCGTCGTAGTTACCGAAGCCGTTCCCCACGAAGATCGGACGGATCCGGTTTTCGAGCGACATGCCATTTGCGAGCTTGCCCTGCACGACGGTTCCGGCAGGCAGCAGCTGACCGAGCGCCCGCGAGGCGTCGGAGTTTTCCTGCGTGCGATGGGAGACCCATCTGCCGTACTCGAACGTGTTCCAGCCCAGCGCCAGCAGGCAGCAGGCCGTGCTGAGCGCATGGACCGGCAACGGCCGCACGGCCAGGCGGTCGCGAGAGGCCAGCCAGGCCGCGAGGGCCGCCGTCACCACGGCGAGAGCGGCCGAGAGCCTTACGGCAAGCTTGAAATCGTTCGCTTCGATTTGATGGATCAACACCGTCCGCACGGCGCTGCCGATCACGAGGAACGCCAGCGGTAGGACGACGACCGCCACAAGCGCCGGCGACCGCAGGAGACGACGCGTCGTGGGACCTGCGGCCATCGCCCAGCTCACGACCATCGACGCCAAGGCCGTGAAGGCCGGAATGAACATGACGTACCGCCGCTCGTTGCCCGAGTCGTGGACGACGAGTTCGGCCAGTCCAATGAAGACCCAGAACACGAGCAGACGTTCGGCCGGGCGAGCGGACGTCCATCGCGTGACGACCCCGACGATCCCGACGGCTGCCAGCAGGAGGACGAACCACATGCGGCTGAAGATGCCCTGGACGAATGGCAGCCACGAGGCGCGAACCGCCAGGTCGTGGAGCGAGTACGACGGCTTGCGCGTCACCGTCATCTGCCAGTTGTAGAACTGGTAGTCCGTCCAATGGGGGGCGACGAATAGGGCGCCGACGATGGCGAATGCGGCGGTGAGGCCAGCCAGTGTCCACCAGGCCGCGCGCCTGTCGAGGCCGGGATCGGGGTGTCCGCGTGATTGCCACCCTCGCACGAGCGTGACGGTGGCATCGAGTGCGAGTGCCGCGACGAAGAACGCGGCCGATGCCTTGGTGAACCACGCGGCCACGGCCGCGACGCCGGCCACGGCGGCTATTGACGGCTTTCGCGCGCTCGATGCGTAGGCCGCCCACGCCACGACGATGCAGGCGGTCATCGTGGATTCCATGAGCGCCGCGCGATTCCACATGACGAACGCGTAGTTGGTCGCGAGGAGCGCGCCGCCAAGCAGGGCTGCTCGGCGCTCGACGAGCGTCACGAGGCCCGCGATGAGGGCGAAGATGGCCAGCAGGCCGGACGCGACCGGGACCACCCGCGCCTGCCAGGTCCCCACGCCGAACGCGCGGAACGATCCGTACTCGAGTGCGGTGAACACCGGTGCGATGAACACCGGATTCCAGTTGTCGGTCCGCCACGTGCCCCACAGCGCGCGATTGCGCGCGTTGTGGACCCACGCGCCCTCATCGTGCCAGACGATGCCGACGGCATCCAGCGTAGGCGGATCCGCGCGCAGCCACGCGATACGCATGAGGGACGCGATCGCGAAGATGGCGAGGAGGACCGCCGCAAAGGTCCGTCGCGTCATGAGGACCGCCGTCGCCACACGGAGAAGATCGGCGTGTCCCGATCGAGTTCGTACTCCGCCACGAGCCATGCGTGAAGAGCCGCATGGCCAAGGAAGAACGCCTCCGAATTGGGATCCATCGGACCCCAGTCCTGTTTCTGCAGGGCGATGACGGCCGGGCGCGTCCGGGTCAGATCGGCCAACAGGCCGCGCGATCCGTAGCCTTCATCATCCGACGCGAATTCGACGACGACCGGCCGGCTCCAAAAAAATCGCGATGCGCTCGAGCGATGACTCTGAAGATAGACCGCCGGCGCGAAACCAAACACCAGGATCCGGTCATCATCTTTCGTGGTCTGGACGACGTAACTGGCGAGGGCATCGACCGCGGTGGCGTCATATTTCTGGGCCCCTTTGAACCGGGCCAGAAACGTGGTCTTGTCGATGCGCCCCCTGAGGTAGCTCACGTCGAAGGCGATGTTGTCGGCGAGTTGGGGGAGCTCGGCCCAGCGAAATCCAGCCGCCGACGGCGGATCCACGCCCACACGCCACAGGCCAGCCACCACGATGATCGCCACGATCGCCTGGCCCAGACGTCCACGACGCCACATCAGCGTGAGACCGGCCGCGCACGCCAGCGCCAGGGCTGGTGCGGCCTGCACGAAGTACTGAGGAAGATTGCGCGCGCCGTTCACGAGAATCGAGAGGAGGGACGCCGCCAGCCACGCGAGCACTACGACCGTGAGCGCGCGATGACGCCGCCAGCCGACCACGGCCAGGCACATGGCGCCCGTGAGACCCAGAAACCAGAGCATGTCGGCTCCGCCGCGCTCGAGTGGCAGCCCGATCGCATAGCGGAGCGCCCCGCCCGCACCCGAGGTGTACGTTTCGCTGGAATACCGCAGGTTGTAGTCGATCGTGGCGAGCCACAACGCCCCGAGCGCGCCGTGCGCGGCGAAAAAAAACAGTACGATCGCACTAACCGTCAGCGCGCCGCCTGCGACCCATCCGATATGTCTCACGATCCCTGGCCACCGTCCGGGGCCCCGTTCGTCCCGCATCATGAGCACGAACAACAGCGGCACGGCGTACGCGAGCGCGTTGTATTTCAACCAGAAGGCCACGCCCAGCGCCACGCCTGCCAGGACAAGATCCGCCGCGCGGTGATTCCGACGCCAACTCAGCGCCAAGGCCGTCGTCACTGCCAGCGCGATGAAGACCTCGCACTGGCCGCGCAGGTACACGCCGCTGAGCCGCCCCAACGAGGGATGACTGAAGAGCGTAAAGACGGCTGCCGCCACACCGCCGCCGTGTCCGCCGATCGTCCGGCGTCCGACGACGAACAACAGCGCCGCGATCGCCCCCGCGGCCAGAACGTCCGCAATGGCGACCGCAGACTGGTGGGCCCAGACGGATCGCACCGCCGCGTACAGAAAGAAGATGGCCGGCGGTTTCTGATCCCACGCGTCCACGTACGGCACGCCGCCGTGGCGCACCTGGTCCGCGACGTACATGTAGAGGCTCTGATCGTTGCCCGCGGGTTCGACGATGGCCGGCAGTCGGAGTCCGAGCAGGACAAGGACGACCAGACCCCAGTACGGCGCGGCACGCGCCGAACCCGTTGCGACAGACCGGCTCATACGGGGATGCGCATGACGCATGAATTATAGTGCTCACGTGGCAGACAGACCGGCGCCAGACGTGTCGATCGTCATTCCGACATACAACGAGCGCGATCGACTGGCTGAGCTGATGCAGGCGCTGTTCGGTGCGGCGTCGGCCGCGGCGATCGATCTCGAAGTCGTGATCGTCGACGACAATTCGCCCGATGGTACCGGCGCACTGGCCGACGAATTGGCGCGCACGCACCGGATGACGATCGTGCACCGCTCCGGCAAGCTCGGCCTGGGTACCGCGGTCGTGGCGGGGTTCGGCGTGGCGTCGGCGGAGACGTTCGGAGTCATGGACGCGGACTTCTCCCATCCGCCCTCGCTGGTCCCGAAGATGCTCGCGGCCTTTCGCGCGACCGATGCCGATGTGCTGGTGGCCAGCCGCTACGTGCCTGGTGGCAGCACACCCGACTGGCCTTTCAAGCGTCGACTTCTTTCGCGGCTCGGGTGTGTGCTGGCGCGAGGTCTCTCGCCCATTCGCGACGCCGCGTCGGGATTTTTTCTCATCCGCCGGAGCATCGCCCGTGGCGTGGCCATCAAGGCTGGCGGTTTCAAGATCTGCCTCGAACTCATCGTACGCGGCGCGCCGCACACCCTCGTGGAGCTGCCCTACCGATTCGACGATCGCGAGCTCGGCGAGAGCAAGATGAGCATGCGCGAGGCCTCGGGTTACCTCTACCAGCTCCGGGATCTGTACGCCCTCAAGTGGCGAGCATCCAGACGCGCCGCGCCGAGCTATCGTCGCCTCACCGCGGCCGAAGTGGAGGCCATTTCAAGAGATCGGGCGTCCGGCCTCCTGGCGGAGACCCGGCCTCATTGACGCGTTCGCGGCTGCAGGAAATCGAGTCTTCTTGCCGCGCTACCGCCCGATACACATCAACCACAGCCGCGCGCCGTTGACGACGATGGCGACGGTGGCGACGCCCGCAATGAGAAGCCCGGTTCGGGACCGCGCGCCGAGCGCGGTCAACCCACAAGCGCCGAGGCACACGAACAGCGGCGCCGCCGCGAGGTTCACGCGCATCTGCACGGCCGAGACAATGCCCAGCACCGTGAAGGCCATCCAGATCGCCAGCCACCCGCCGAGCACGAGCGTGACGCCGTCCCGGAGACGACGCCGCGCCAACTCGAGGGCCCCGATGGCGGCCGCTGCGGCGAGCACGAGCCCCGGTAGGCCATAGTCGTCGGAGGTCCCGCTGGCCCATCGTTGGAGCTTCGTGATCGGCGTGGCGGCGATGCTGGATCCAGTCGCGTCGACCGTCTCGTGCGAGGCGATGCGGGCCCACGTCGCGCGGTAGACCTCGGTGAAGTGCGAGTAGTACACCGCGTAGGCCAACCCGACGGCGACGACGCCAAGTGCCAGTACCCACCAGCCGGCGCGCCGCGCCTGCGTGCGGCCGAACGCGATGAGGACGCAGGCCACGACCCCGACGAGTGGCACGCCGACGGAAAACGTGCTGAAGTGCGACAGGTAGCCGGCCGTGAGAAACGCGAGCGTGATCGCGGCCGCCGGCACCGAGACGCCCGCCGCCATCCACGCGATGCCCGCCATCGCCACGCCGAACAGTGCCTGCGCGAACACGTTCGTGAGATTCGAATTGCACAGGGCTTCGAGCGGCGCGCGCGCAAATGGCCAGAGGCCAGCCACGAGCAGCGCGGCGCGCCGGTCGCTCCACTGGCGACACACAGCGAAGTACCAGGCCATGCCGACGAGCGCGTCCGCGCCTACCGCGACACCACGGAGCAGATGAACCTGATCGATGTCGGACGGGAAGTGAGACCAGAACGGCAGCGCGGCAACGTACAACCCGATGGCGTACGGGAACTCGAAGAACGGCCTGGGTGTGATGGACGTGAAGAAATACGATCCCGCGCGCACCATCTGGGCCCGGTGCAGCTGGAAGATGCCGTCACCAATGGTCGCCAGCGGGTGGTTGAAGAAGCCGAGCTTCACGACCGTGGCCGCCAGCAGAAGTCCAAGCGCCATGGACCAGTCCGGCACGCCGGCCACGACCGGCCATCGCCGGCGCACTGCCGCCGCGAGCGCGCCACACATCCCGGCGGCAAGTCCCACGTTCAGCAACGAGTCGGCATATCCGCCGATGTAGGCGCCGTCCTGCAGTAAAAGCCACACGAATGCCGACGTGATTCCGGCCACGGCGATGGTCGAGACGGCTCCGGACACTCCACAGAGCAGGACGCCGAGAACAGCAAAGGCGACCGCTGAGCCGACGGCCCCGAGCACCGGCCAGGTCGGCACGAAGTGTCCGGACGCGGGCGTGAGCGCGAGTTCGTGGGCGATGACACCGAGCGTACGCGTGTCGGGAGCGCCAGGGACGTACGCCGGCGAGACCTGCAGGCCGATGACCGCCCGATCGGTCGCCCCCGCCGGGATGGCCGCCACGCAGCGCGACGGCTCGTTGGTGACCAGGCAGGACGCGGCCGGTGCTCCGTCGACGGTCAGTGTGACGAGTGGATTGGGCTGATTGCCAGGCCGGCCGCCGGACAGGACCAGGGTGAACGCGTGCGCCTGGCCGCGGTTGATGTTCGGAATCGAGATGCGGGCGGTTTCACCGGTCCAGCTGTAGCGGGCGCCCGTGCGGGCGTCGACTTCAATCGGAAAGAAGCCACGGGCGGCAAGCCAGCCACGGGTTCGGCCGGTCCAGCCGCCGTCCGCCACCGGACCGCGAAGCTCATGTGTCGAAGCCCAGTGCGTGGCGCCGAGCAGCAGCAGCGCGGCGACCGCGCCGCTGACGATGGCGATCAGCACCAGGGCCACGTACTGACGCGGACGTTCAGGTGTCGTCACGCGGCGACTGGTTCCTGATGTCACCGATCAGTCGGCGGTGGACCTGGCGAGATCCGGCGTGGTGACCGGCGTACGGAAGATCGCTCGCGACGCCACGTGGCTCACCACGCCCCATTTGGTGAGCGCGAGGCGCGCGACGTCGCCGGCGTGTCGAACGAGGTACTGCGGACGGAGGTAGAACCGCCGTTTGGCGCGGTTGATGGCCGCCATCACGGTCGGTTCGTCCAGCCCGTTGCCGGACAGCAGGTAGTACGAGTATTCCATGCGCGTCCAGTCGTCCGCGACGAGCAGGCCGTCACGTTTGGCCTTGGCGTAGAGCTCGGTGCCTGGATAGGGGACGGCCGGGTAGAAGTTGGCGAAATCGGGATCCAGTCCGATCGCGTAGTCGACGGTCCGATCGAGCGAGGCGGGCGTGTCGCCCGGATAGCCCATGATGAAGAAGGCGAACGACCGGATGCCCGCGGCGCGCATGTTGGTGAGCGCGGCGCGGATCTTCGCGCCCTCGAGCCGCTTCATCATGTCCTTGCGCGTCTCCTCGGACTCCGTCTCGATGCCGAGAGCGAGCATCCAGCACCCGGCCTGGCGCAGCCGTTTCACGAACTCCGGATCGGTCAGGTTGTCCGCGCGCGCGTTACCGAACCACTGGATCGGGAGCTGGCGCGCGATCAGTTCTTCGCAGAACGCGCTGAACGACTTGACGTTGAGCGTGACGGTGTCGCCCCAGAGATAGAAGAACGTCAGGCCAAACTTGCGGTACCCGCGCTCGATCTCGTCGACGAGCGCCTTGGCGCTCTTCTCGCGGAATTTGTGTCCCTGATGAATCGGCGCCACGCAGAAGTCGCACGAGTAGGGACACCCCCGTGACGTCTCGACGAGCACATAGGACTTGTTCACGACCGGCAGGCTGTAGACCGAGAGATCGAGCAGGTCCCACGCCGGATACGGCGCGGAAAGAAAGCCCGTGAACGTGCCGTGCGCGCGGTGCGGCACGATTTCGCCATTCCGGCGGAACGTGACGTTGGGCACGTCGCCGAACGCCGCGGCGGATGACAGTGCCGCGAGCGCGAGCAGGCCGTCCTCCGGCTCGCCGACGAGCATCGCGTCGACCGACGCCGCCCGTTGCATCGATTCGACGGGCGCCGTGGACACATGGGGACCGAACGAGACGAGGGGCGCGCCGTAGCGCGTCTTGAGTTGCGCCATCGCCGCGTCGTCCGCGACGACGGTCGGCGTCGTGCTGGGGAACACGATCAATGTCGGCTCGAAACCTTCCGCGTCGAGCTCGGCAACGAGATCCGCGATGGACTTGCGCGTCGCGGTCAAATCGACCAGACGCACGTCACAGCCCTGCTCCCGCAGGAGCGCCGCACAGAGCGCCAGCGTGTAGGGAGGCTTGGTCGTCCCGAGCACCTCCTCCCGTTCCTGACAGCGCCCCTGCCGTGTAAAGGCGAGCCCGCCGACGAGGGGAGGATTCACGAACAGTGTTTTCGCACCAAGCATCAGTCGTCTCGGATCAGGCCGTTTCGGCCGCGGCCAGCGGCTCTTCGGCCACTGCGTCGAACGCACCGGTCGTTGCCGGGCTCAACTCCACCTTGCAGCACCGCCGGCAGACCGGAAAGATACCATTCTGGACGAGCCGCTGCCGCAAGGACACGTAGTGCTCGCCCGTCCACACCTCTTCCAGCGTCTGTTCGGTGAGGTCGCCCACTTCAATGCGGATGAACGGACAGAAGTACGCCTTGCCGCTGAACGATACGCGCGCGTAGAGAAACGGGTAGAGGCATCGCCCCTCGAGCGGCGTGCCGGGCGTGTAGTACGGCTCGACGAGCCCGGGCTTGACCTTGGGACGCATGTCGAAGCGGATCCCCCGCTCGCGGCATCGCGCCGCGAGCGACTCAACCTGCGCGCTGACGCGCGCCGGATCGAGTCCGGGATCGGTCGTCACGAACGTCGAGATGGCGCTGGCATCGCCTTCGCCCAGGAGCCGCACCGTTTCAGCCACCTCTCCGGGCGTGCTGAACATCAGATGGTTGAGGCCGATGGCGTCCACGCCAAGCTCGGCCGCCACGTCGACCATGGAGTCCAACGCTTCCAACGTCTCGTGAGCGACGGTCGTGTTCACGCTGACCCGGAGGGGCGCGTGTCGCCGGCGGGCGGCCTCCTGCAGGCGTTTCAGGCCGGCGGCGGTTCTGACGAAGGTGCCTGCGACGCCGCGCGCCTTGTCGTGCAGCTCGTTCGGCCCATCAATCGACACGCTGATGTGCTTGAGGAAGCCCGCGCTCGCGAGCTGCGCCAGCGCGTCCGCGCGTTCGTCGGTGATGATCGTCCCGTTCGTCGTGAGGTACCCGCAGACGTAGCCCTTGTCGCGGAACACATCCATGACGCCCAGGATGTCCTTCCGCATGAAGATCTCGCCGCCGGTGAGGCTGACCTGGAGGCCATCCTGATCGGGAAACGCGCGCCGCAGCGTATCGAGCGGCAGTTCCTGCCGCCATTCGCCCTCGATGTTGAGCAGCGTCCCGACGTAGCAGAACTCGCAGTGCAGATTGCACCGCATCGTCGCCTCATAGACGACACCCGCGGGGAGGCGCCCGGCCCGGCCATCCTTGTCGTGAAGGAAGCCCTCGATCCGGCGTTCGTAGCGTCCGCGGCGGTAGCGGGCGAGGAGGCTCGTGAACAGCGGAACGCCGCGTACGCGGCGCGCCACAGCTTCTCGCAGCCTTGGGGACAATTGCATCAGTCGATCGTCCAGATCTCGATGATCGGTCCCGGCCGCTCGAGGGCCGGAACAATCCGCGCGTCACCGTTGTGAAGGAAGGGCGAGGTTCGGGTCATCTCCGCGGCATCAAGATCGGATCGGTACGGAGAAAACGTGGCGACCAGCCGGCCTTCCCGGCGCAGGGCCGCGCTCAGCGCTGCCATGGACGGATCCTCCACATTGTACCGTTTCAGGACGACGTGCGTCACCGCCAACGCACGAAGGGGCGCCAGCCCGATACCCTCGTCGAAGCTCGACGGAGCCACGTAAATCTTGTCCACGTCGAGCCCGCCTGCCCCAAGGAAGATCGGGCGATACGCTGGCGACGGGATGGGATCGAGCGCCAGTTGACGCTGGTACTTCACCGAGGCCCGATCCGCCGATCCGAGGTGCCGGGTGAGCGCCTCCCGCAGGGCCGCGGGAGACTGGCGCAGCGGCACGCTGTACGGCTGCACGAGGATCGAGGAGTTGGGCGGGACGTGCTGTGCAATCCAGCCGAGTGCCATCGTCCGTGTGTCAGCCTGCCTGAAGAAGAGGTCCGTCGCGACGCTGTCGGTGAGACCCTGCGCCAGTCCGCCGATGACGATGAGCGCCGCGACCGCCCGTCCGCTGTTCGACCGTTCCATGAGATCAGCCGCGGCAATGGCCGCGAGCACGCACACGAACGGCACCACGGGATTGAGATAGCGGCTGGCGGGCACCGTGTTGGCGATGAACAGCAGGAACGGGACCGGGAAGGCCAGCGTCAGTACGGCGAACGTGCGTCCGCGCTTGACCGCCAGCCACAGGCCGACGATGGCCAGGCTGGCGCTCATCCAGCCGATGCCGTCGCGCGCGAGCCAGGAGAGATAGTAGCCAAGGGACGCAAACAGCCCCGCGCTGGCCGTGGCGCGATCGACGACGATCTGCCGGTTGGCAAGCACGTCACGGATGGCGGTGCCCGGCTCCAGGGCGAGAAACGGCGACGTGAGAACGAACGCGAGCGCCGCCGCCGCAGCGGCGACCATGAGGTCCTTCAGGCGCTCACGGAATCCTGACCAGGGGGTGGGAGGAAAGAGGATCAGGAGTGTCAACGGCAAGGCCAGGAAGATCGCGTAGTAGTGCATCGACATCGCGAGGCCCGCGACGAAGGCCGGCCAGATCCAGCGTCGCCGGGCCAACGGCTGCTGGACCTCCGCGGCCATCAGCACGTGCGCCAGCACAATGAGCCAGGTGACCGGGACGTCGTGTTTCACGTAGTGCGCATCTCGCACGGCCAGCGGTGAAACGGCGAGGAGGGCCGCCGCGATGACGCCCGCGGCGCGGCCGCCCAGCCGCCTGCCCATCCGCCACGTCGCCCAGATCGTGAGGACGCCACACAGCGCCGTCAGCACGCGGCCGGCGATGTAGATCGAGCTCGGGTCCGTGAAGAACGCGCGCTCGAAGGCCGCAAGAGACGCGAAGACGCCCGTCGCGCGCCCGATCACGAACCACGCCCCTTCCCAGGCGAAGAGCGCATAGAAATACAGCGACGGATAGAGGAAGTTGTGGGGATTGAACCCGTTCTGGCCGAGGCCGATCGCGCGATTCATGATCGCGACCTCATCCGGGTTGTACACGGCGGGCAGTCCGTACGCGACGCCGATGAGCCGGAGGATCGCGCCGCCAATCATCGCGGCGGCGAGCCAGCCCCAGATCGGACGATGCCCGCTCCCGTTAGTCGGCATCGCGCACAGGTCCCAATGGCCGTCGGCGTCGCACGCGTGTCCAGACCTCCCGCACGAATGCGCGTTCGGACCCCCGCAGGAAGCCCGACATCCACAGGACGCCCACGAACACGACGACGGTGGTCAGTCCCCTCGCCGCCAATCCGGCCAGCGGCGGCATGGACGGCAGGACGAGCCCGGCGATCGACGCGAGCACGCCGGCCGCGATGACGCGTGCCAGCCTGGAGTGCTCGTAGCGCACGTGGTAGACGCGCTGAGCCAGCACGAACGCCACGATTGCCTGCGTCGCGTACGACAACAGGACGGTCACGGCCGCCCCGACGAGCCCGTGCGCAGGAATCAGCCAGAGGCCAAGCGCCACGCTGACGAGCGCGGCCGCAATGGTCGAAACCGGATAGAACTCGGTGCGGCTGGTGAGATTGAGACCGATCGACGTCAACTGATACACGCCCTGAATGGCGAACGCGCATGCGATGAGCGGCACCACGGGCAGCGCCGCGAGGTAGTCCGGCTTGAGCAGCAGCAGAATCAGATCCCGCGCGACAGACGTCGTTCCCGCGACGAGCAGGACGAAGACCGCCACGCCGTACGTGGCCATCTTCGCGAACACCTCTCGGGCGTCTGGCTGACGGGCCGTTGCGTAGTAGAACGGCGCGAATGCGGTCTCGAAAGCATTCTTGAAGAACGCAACGCCTGTGCCGAGCGTCGCACCGTTCTGATACACGCCGACCATCGACGGTGACACGCTCCTGCCGAGGAGCAGCTTCGGATAGCCGTCGAGCGTTTGGGAGGCGAGACCATGGGGCAGCCTCGGCAGACCGAACCTGAGGACGGTGCGCAACTCCCGCGTCGAAAACGCCGCCGCCACGAGCGTGCGGCAGCGGGGCCACATCAGCGGCAACAGGACCAGCGTGAGAAGCAGGTCGGACAGGTACACGCCCGCGACGCCGTAGCGCAGGCCGATGACGAACAGGATGCGCAGGACGACGGTGCCGACGCTGCGCGCGAAGGTGAACATACTGAACACCGCTGCTTCGTGCCGCAGTCGCATGACATGAAACGGCACGAAGGTGAAAGCCACGAGCGCGATGTTGACCAGCATCAAGCGTAAGGCCGGCAGGTACTCGGGGCCGAGCGACATCATCCTGGCGAGGCGGCCGCTCGCCAGGAGCGTGATCGCCAGCAGCGTGCCATTGGCGACCACCATGAACCAGATGATGGTGCTGGTCATCACCTGGCGGTGTCTGCCCTCGTCGCGCTCATGGTAGTACCGCATGAATGCGCCATCGAGCCCCCAGCGGTTGATGACCTTCGAGAAAGCCTCGATCGCGCCGATGAGCGCGAGGGCGCCGAAATCGGCGGTAGTGAGGAACGCGAACCGGACGTAGACCGGCAGCAGGAAGAAGTTGACGATTTGGATGACGGCGTCGCCGGCGCCGTAGATCGCCACGCCGGTGCCGAGGTGCTTGAGACGATCGCGCACGAGGATGTCAGGGACGCGTGAAGCGCAGCACGTTCAGGAAGCACCAGCCCGGGATGGGCACCAGTCGCGTCAGCGCCCGGTGCAGAGGCCGGAGACGCGCCGGATGACGCCGGATGAACCGCGTGATGACCGGAATGGTCGGAAAAATGCCCCGGCGATCCCGCAGCGTGAACCCCGCGCGGCGGGCGAGCTCGAGGTACTCACCGATCGGACGATCCCCGGGATGCTTGGCCGGGTTCGCGGTCCGGATGAGCCGTCCCATCAGCAGAAAATGGACGCGTGACTGCAGGTGCGCGAGGTTTGGGACCGTCACGAGCAGCTCACCGCCCGGAACGATCACGCGATGGAGCTCGGCGAGCGCCCGCGCCTGGTCGTCGAACGATAGATGCTCCAGCACATCCAGGCACAACGCCCGGTCGAACGTGCTGTCTGCATAGGGCAGGTTGACGAGCGAGCCCTGCGTGACGTGCGCCGACTGGTAGTTGGGATCGAGTCCTTCGATCCGGAGGCGACTCCGGAATTCCTCTACGAGGACGCCCTCGCCGCAGCCCGCGTCCAGCACGCGCGCCGGGGCCGGCAACCGATTCAAATAGGCCCGGACGGCCTCCATCTTCGCGAGATAGGTCGGGTAGAACTCCCAGTCCGGAGACAGCTCGCGATGGTAGTCGCCGCGCGCCGCGTATTCTCCCGTCCGTGAGACGGAAGAGGGGGGATGCATATCGGGATTGTACGCCACGACTCGGACCCGCTGGCGCGGGCGGCGAAGCTGCTAGCGGCCCGGTGTGCCTGTGGGTATCGGGGGCGCCGCCGGCGATGGTGATCCCGGCGGCATCGTCTGCGGCGTCGTCGACTGAGAGGAATCCACGGGCCGAATCGGTACGAACGTGGTCGAGACGCCCGCCGGCCTCGACGTCGGCAATGAGTTCGGACTCTGGCCCGGAATCGCGCTGCCGGCGCCCGGATACTCTGATCCCGGCGGCGGTGGAGCCGAGGACGGCGAAGGCGGCATCGGCCGTGGGGCGCCCGGCGGCAGGATCGGCGGGAGCTCGTCGTCAGGAGCGCCGGTCGTCGGGTTGGCGTACGGATTCGGTGTCGCGACGGTGGGGTAACCCGCCGAGGCCGCGACGGCACTACTCGTCGCCAGGATATAGATCGTCTCGAAGTTGGACTTGCTCACGGCGCCCGCACGCTGGGGCGTCAGTACGTAGCCCGACGCCTGCCGAAGCAGGGATTCGAGCACCTTGGCCTGCGTTTCGTGTTCGTAGAGCAGCGGAATGGACAACGGGGCGCCCGGCAGCTTGTCGCCGTTCACGACGTAGCACCCGCACTGGCGCGCCCACTCGCCGAGAATCTCCCGGACGGTGACGTTCCTGGCCGACAGGGTCACCCGGCCGTCCTGGTCGAAGCTCAGGTTCAACACCCGGCTCGTATCAGGGACCTGCGCCTGCGCGGGCGCGGCGACGCCTGCCAGGGCGGTCAGCAAGGCGAGGGTGAGGAAGCTCGTACGCATCGCAGGGACTCTTGAGTATAGCGGGTAGGACGACTGACCTTTCAGATCAGTCTTGTAACCCAGAGAGGAGAGTCTTTCTTGGGCAAATCGCACGATCGGCAGATCTCCGGGCCACCGCTCTCGAGGTGCTGGCGCCGGACGGCCAGGTAGGGCTTCGAATTCCAGACCTGGGCGATGGTGGAGGTCCGGAGGTCCCCGAGCACGTTGCGGCCGTCGAAGTCCGCACAGCACAGCGACACTCGTCCATCCCACAGGACCGTAAACGTCTGCCAGAGCCGGTAACAGGGGTACCGCACGTCCGATTGCGTGTTCAAGGTCCCAGCCCAGTTGTGCAGGTCGGTAATGTGGATCTTGTCGGCGACCTTGGACCACTCGTGGATGAAGGCCTGTTCGTCAGCCGAGTTGTCCTGCCGCACGAACGACAGAATCAGCCGCGGACGCGTGCGCCCCAGTTCCGCGCGGATGCGCACCAGATTTCGGACGTTGCCGATCACCGTGTCGTACTCGAGATTGAGCCGCGTCCGCTCGAAGACCTCTTTGCCCGCGGCATCCACGCTGATGTTGATGGCGTCCAGGCCAGCCTCGACCATGCCGCGCGCGATCTCCTCGGTGATGAGGGATCCGTTGCTGATCATCCCGACTTCGGCGATGCCTTTCGACTTCGCGTAGCGCACCTTGTCCACGAGCTGCTTGTCGAGAAACGGCTCGCCGTAATTGTGGACACGCACGTGGGTGATGCCCAGTGCGGCGCACTCATCGACGATCTTGCGGAACAGATCGAAGTCCATCACCCCCTGCCGCCGGTGCATTTCGTCGCGCGGACAGAACACGCACTTGGCGTTGCAGAGGTTGGTGCTCTCGATCTGGACGATGTCGGGCAGACGGGTGGCGCGTTCGCGTCCCGTCGCGAGCATCAGTCGTCGAACCGACTTGGCATTGCTGGAGAGAAGCCGCTCAGCGACCCGCCGGGCGTGCCTGGTAACAGCCACAGGTAGTTCTGATTATCCCCGATTCGCCAGGGCCGCGCCCGCCCGTTCGTGGGCAATGACCCGGGCGAGGATTTCCTCGAGATCGACGGTAGGCCGGTACCCGACCAGCCGGTGAATCTTGTCGAGCGACGGCACGCGGCGGGGCATGTCCTCGAATCCCGCGTCGTAGGCTTCCTCGTAGGGCACGAGCACGATCTCCGAACGGCTGCCCGCCATCGATCGAATGCGTTCGGCGAGCGCGAGGATGGAGATTTCCTCGACGTTCCCGATGTTGAACACCTGCCCAATCGCCGCCGGTTCGACCACCAGCCTCGTGATGGCTTCGACGACGTCCCCAACATACGTGAAGGACCGTCTCTGTTGGCCGTCGCCGTACACCGTGATGGGCTGTCCGGTCAGGGCCTGCCGGACGAATGTCGGGATGACCATCCCGTATCGTCCTGTCTGGCGCGGACCGACGGTGTTGAACAGTCGCAGGACGATGACGGGCAGGTCGCGCTCGCGGTAATAGGCGAGCGCCAGGAACTCGTCGAGCGCCTTGCTGCACGCGTACGCCCATCGATGCTTGAACGTCGGTCCCATCACGAGGTCGGAGTCTTCGCGGAAGGGCACGTCGGTGCTCTTGCCGTAGACCTCCGACGTCGAGAAGATCACGACGAGCTTGCCCTTCTTGCTCGCGTGCGTCAGGACGATCTCCGTGCCGTGCACATTCGTCTCGATCGTGCGCACCGGTGCTTCCACGATGAGCTTCACGCCGACGGCGGCGGCGAGATGGAAGATGACGTCCGCGCGATCGACCAATTCGGCGGTGAGCCGGTCGTTCATGATCGAATCGATCACGTACTCGAATCCGGCGCGCGTCTTGAGGTGGACAATATTGTCCATCGATCCGGTCGAGAGATCGTCGATCACCATGACCTCGTGACCGAGATCCAGCAATCGCTCGGCCAGGTGGCCCCCGACGAACCCCGCGCCGCCGGTCAACAGAACTCTCATCGACTCACCCTCAATATGGCGTCCGCCGCCCGCGCCGCGGCCTGGCCGTCCGCGCGCATGTCGTACCGTGCCGCGTAGTCCCGAGCCCGCTGACGCCAGTCGTCGCGCGCCCGCCGATCATATAGGAGTGCTCGCAGGACTGCCCCGAGGGAGGTGCGATCGGCGCCGAACATGACTCCGGCCTCGACGAACGGCGTGAGGTTGTTCGGCAGACCGATGACGACGGCCGGTACCCCCAGCACCATCGCATCGAGCGCCACGGTGGAGTTCATCGTCGCGACCGCATCGGCGGCGGCCAGCAACCGGCCGAGGTCCGCGTCGGGCGCGGCGACGCGAATGCCCGCGCGGCCGGCGGCCACGCGCGCGTAGTCCTCCGCGCGATCCGCCGGATGGGGCTTGACCACTACGACGACGTCGGGGCATGAGAGCGCGGCATCGAAGAAGGCCCCGAGCTGGTCGCCGATCTCGGTGAACTTCGCGGCGAACACGATGAGCTTGCCTTCGGGCCCAACCGCGGCCTCTGTTCTCATCTGGGCCCGATCCGGCACGGCCGAACTCACGCGCTCCGCGAGTTCGTCGAGCCGCGGACTACCAGTGATGGCCAGGGACTCGGGTGGAAACGCGCCCGCTGACCGGAGATGCGCAGCCGCGTACCCGTCGAAGAGCAAGGTGAGGTCTGGTCGAGGAAACCCGCAGTCAGACCCCGACGCCGACATCTCGTCCCGCTCATGGCGGTAGTTCAGCCAGTGCCGGTAGATGAACCCGTGTTGCAGTCCCACTGAGGGGATGTGGCGGCGCCGGGCTTCCAGCATGAGCGCGCGGCCGCCCCCACCGGCTTCGGCATAGGTCACGACGACACCGGGTTTCAGCGTGTCGAGCGCGGCGCCGGCTTCGTCCATCGCGCGCACCGACCAGGGCCACTGCACGCGGGCAGTCTCCTCGAGCTCCGCGCGCAGAATAGGCCACAGGTCCCACTGGCCGTAGAGGCCTGCCGCGCGCACCGCGTCGCCTGCGACAACCTCGCGCGCGTACTGCTCGCGCCGTCGCCAGAACGCGAGCGCGTCACGGATCGCATGGCGCGGCGCCAGGTGCTCGATGGGCAACACGGTTGGCTCGCCGGGAGTCAGCGTGTCCCACCATCGTCTGGCGCGAAAGGTTCGGCGCGGGCCGACGCCGACGCACGTCACGCCGGCGGCGGTCTTCGCGGCGAGCGCGTGAAGCACGGGGCCGATGTAGTGCTCCTCTCCAATCAGATCCGGCGCCGACCGCCGGCGCCAAAACGCCGTGTGGACGAAGGCCGCGACGCGGGTGTGCGCCGGCACGGTGACGTGCCGCTGCGGACGCAGGCGCGACGCCTGAGCGGTCGCGCCGATCAGGAACGACGTCCAGCGCGGACGAGAGCGCGCGGTGGGCGACGCCACGATGTCGATAGGCTGCCGCGCCGCGGCCGCAAAGGCCCGCGCGGCAACGCCGACCGTTGCGTCGGTCGTCGTGACGGACAGCCGCGCCGGATCGTGGTGCCGGCACGCCGCGTCAAGGGCGAGCAACGTGGCGATCGCCGTCTCGATGCGCCGCATCTTGTGGAGGTAGATCTCCGTGAACCACCAAAGCGAGTCGTCGCGAAACGTGAACCGCGCGCGCATCGGCATCCCGTCGACGGTAACGTGCCGCAGGCGCTTGATGAAGGCGTAGGCGTCCTCACGGACCTGCTCGCGGAGCGCTGGCGAGAGCCAGTCCGCCAGTAACGACCGTTCCGTGGCGCCAGAGATGCCGACGCACGTCAGCGCCCCGTCCATCATGCGGGCTCTGGCCGGACGATGTGGAGGTGCGCGTCGATGACGTCGAGCGCGCGCGCGATCACGGCCGCGGCGGTAATGCCGTCCATGCAGTCCGGCACGTGCCCACGGCATCTCACTGGCGGGAGGCGGACCTGCCCGCACGGACTGCACGGGAGATCCACGCGCAGGATGTGCTCCGTGACGGCCCGCGGACCGTATCGCTTCGGTTCCGAGGGCCCGAAGAGCGCGACCACCGGGGTGCCGACCGCGGCCGCCAGGTGCATCGGGCCGGTGTCGCTGGAGATGAACAGATCCAGCGACGTCAGCAGGGCGGCCGTTGTCGGGAGATCCAGCGCGTCGTCAGCGCGTACCACGCCAGGGCGGCCGATGCGGCGCGCGACCTCTTCAACCTGGTCGGCGTCATTCGAGCCGCCCGTCAGCACGATCGTCGCCCCGCGTGAGTCGATGAGCGTGCGGCCCACCTCGGCGAAGCGATCCAGATGCCACTGCTTCGACTGACGGCCGCCGGCGGCGTGGATGCCGACGACCGGCCCGTCGGCGCCTTCGAGAATGGTTTTTGCGCGCGCCACCGCGTCCGCGGGAACGATGAGACGCGGTCGGTCCGTCTCAGCGACCGGCACCGCGCGTCCCGCAGCGCGTGCCACGATTTCGCGCGCGTTCTCGGAGACGTGGCGGGATGGATCGTAGTCGGTTGCGTCGGTCAGGAACGCGCCGCCGCCACCGGTCCGATATCCGACCCGGACCGGCGCCCCAGTCATCCAGGCCAGCCAGTTACTGCGGATGTCCGGCTCGATGTTGACGACGACGTCGTAGCGCCGGTTGCGCCAGCCGCGGGCCGCGGCCACGAGTCGTGGCCAGGTCGCGGATCGATCGCCACGCGCGAGCCAGGGTCCGTCGGCCACGACCACGGAGGTGACGTCGCCAATCAGCCTGGCCAGCGGTTCGTTCCACGTTCCGACGGCCAGATCGATCTGGGCATCTGGCCAGGCGCGGCGCGCATCGCGAATGGCTTCCAGCGTCATGAGCAAATCGCCGATGCGTTCGAGACGAAGCAACAGCACGCGCTCGTCGCGGTCGCGTCGCGGTCGTCGTGGCGCGAACCGTAGCGGTGCAATCAGCAAATCGGCCAACCGCACGGCAGCGCGCTCACGAGGTTCGTAGATCTGGAGTCCGCTCACGACAGCCACTCCCGGAGGAGGCGGATGGGCACCGCGAAGCGCGCGAACCACATGTCGTACCAGCCGTAGGGGTACGGCGCGATCCGCAACAACCCTTTCATGACGAGTTCGTACTGTAGCAGCAGCAACGCATTCATCACGCCGAGAACGCCCACCACGGCCAACCGCCACGATCGGACGCCCTCCGAGGCGCGCGGCTGCAGCCAGACCGCCAATCCGACGACGAACAGTGGAAACAACGACAGGAAGCGGCGCGCGCCGAAGGCCTCGCCAGCCCACCAGTCGGCCACGGCCGCGTTGGTGTACCAGGACGCCAGCAGGACGACCGTGATGGGCAGCGCGACGGCCGGTTCGCGCCGGAGCCACACGATCAGGCCGATCGCAGCAGGCACGAGAATCGGCGCCCAGGTGAAGAGGCCGTGACTATCTGAGAACAGCAGCAGAAACGGATGCGGGTCCGTCCAGTGCATGAATGATGGCCCCTGGGGCAGCGCCAGCGGCTGTCCGTACAGCACGGTCCATACGACCATTTGCGGCGAAAACGCGAGCACGAAACCCACGCCCGCCGCCATCGCTCCGGCGACTCGCCTCCCCAGAGGCGCCGTCCAGCGTGCCGCTTCGATAAGCGGAACGGCCATGAACAATGCATCCTGCCAGCGCATCAGGGCCGCGAAACCACAGAGCGCGCCCCACCAGGCCAGACGCGCGATGCTGACGTTGCCACGCGTCGAGAGCCAGCTGGCCAGAAAGATCGACGTCATGAGCATGGACGCCGTGTGCGAGTAAGACGGGGACGCCAGCGAGTAGTAGAGCGCGTGCGATCCGAGCCAGACGCCGAAGACGGCTGTGCCCGCCGCTCGCGAACTCGTCCGGCTGAGCGCGATGCGCCATGCGAGCCAGGCCGCCATCGTGGCCGCGAGAATGCCCGTAATGCCGGGGACCAGTTGCAGCGCGCGATCGAAGCCATCCGGCTTCGCTGCAACCCCGACCCAGCTGAGCATCGTCTGGATCGCCGCCACCAGGATGTAGAGCGGCGCCCACAGCAATGCGGGTCCGACAGGCATGTAGTTCCGCACATGCCCGGTGCTCGTAAGGTCCGTGTAGATCCATTCCGTCCCCGGCACCTCGCCTTGTAGACCGTAGAGGCGGATGTATTCGTTTCGGAAGTCGAGATCGCGATCGAACACGATCGATCGCAACTGGACGAAATGATGCGTCGCATCACCGAACACGACACGGCCATCGGGTTTGCGCATCACCGTCATCGCGGCGAGGTACGCCACCACGAGGCAGGCGCCCACGACCATGATGGCGCGGTCCACGCGGAGGGAAAGCAGGGATCGGATCATCGCTCGGCCAGTCCGGATGTTACCGGACTTGGACGCGCGTCACGATGACCCCGAGGTCGCGTGTGTCGTTCACGCCGAGCAGCGCGCCAGGGTTCCAGGTGGGCACACGCAGTCGCAGTCGCGTCGAATCGTTCTTCGCGGCCAGCCGTGCCGCCAGTCCGGCTGGCAGCGTCAGCACGTGGGGCTGGACGTCCTCGCCGGCCGTCGCCTGACCGATGTCCTCATCATCGAGGGCGAACTGCACCACGGGCGGCGGCGCCTGCGCCGGGCGTCCGCCCGAGCTCATCCAGACGATGAGTTCCCGGGCATCCGCCGGCAAGCCCAGCAGAATCACGAACGACTGACCGCCGCTCCAGCGGTATTTCAGCCCGGTGTCGGCGCGCCGTTCGCGCGCGTGGAAGCGCACGACGTTGAGATCGTCGAGCCCGCCGATCTGCAGGTCAATCGTCGCCGGCGTGACCTGGCGGGCCGGCATCAATTCGTAGAGGCCGTACTCGAATTCCTTGCGACGCGCACCCGACGGATACGCATTCATCGGTGCGTCGTATTCATCGACCTGGAAGCGATCGCCCGCCACGGGCAGGGCGCTGATGTCCTTCGTGAGCAGGTCGGTGCCGCCGCCGCCCAGAAAATACACGTGTTCGTATTTCGTCGTTGCCCATGCGATGAAGCCCTCGAAGGGCGCGCGCGCCGGCACGACCGAGTCGAGCACCAAGACGTGACGGCTGTAGATGTACGCGAGCGGCATGGCGAGCACGTGAAGATCGGATCCAGCATTTCGCGATTCCACGAGCACTAGATCGCGATCGCCCACGCGGGCCGCGAGTTGTTCGAGCTTCGGAATCAGACCCGCGTACTCGACGTGACGACGCACAGGCGTCGCGGCGCGCCAGAACGACACACCGATGCCAATCGCGACGATGGTCACGACCGTGAGACTCGTCACTTCGCGCCACCGAGGTCGTGATCTCGCATCTCGTGCGGCAGACGCATCAGCAGGTTGTGTGGTCGCGGTGCCGCCCGATGCCCATCGAATCCCGGCCATGGCGAGCAGCAGCGCGCTGGGTAATGCCACGCCGAGAAATCGACGAGCCGTCCAGAAGTGTTCGGCGACGATCCGCGTCTTGTAGAAGAAGAAAACGCTGAACGTGGCCACGGTCAGGTAGAACTCGGGATCGCGCCAGAAGCGCGTGGCGATCATCACGACCGCGCCCGCAACAGCGATCGCCAGGACCCACGGCGTGAGATACCACCCGAAGGTTCGGAACGCCATGGCATCCCCGAGCGCCGTGCGACCTTCCATCTGCCTGAAGAAGTAGGCGTACACCGCCAAGGCGGCGAGCGCGATGGCCAGCGCCGCAGGGAGCAGGCGCCGCACCGCGGTGTTCACGGTCGGACGCCGCAGCAGCCAATGTGCGGCGACGGACGTCACGAGTCCGACAACGGCCAGCAGGACGCCGCCGCGCTGATGCACGAAGTCGAGCGGATAGGCGAAGTAGGCGCGCATGGGCCCGGCCAGGTACCAGAGGCCCGCGAGCGATGTGACGGCCAGTGCCCCCTGAAAAGGCGCGCCGAGTCGACGGCCGCTCACGGGTGCCATCACGCCGGCCGCGGCGAACGCGGCAAATGCGAGCAGGATTTCGTAGCGCAGAAACAGCGACAGTCCCAGCACGACGCCTGCGACGACACCGAAGAAGACCCGTCCGCCGTCGCGCGCGCGTCCCGCGGCCAGCAGCGCCGCGAAGATGAGCGCCTGCATCGTCATTTCGCTATTCGGGTAGCGCCCGAACCAGACCTCGACGACGTTCAACGCGAGCAGGACCGCCGCTGCGGCGGCGACCGCGTGGCCAAACATCCGCCGGCCGGCGAAGTACACCGCCAGTACCGCGAGAATCGTCCAGAACACCACGGTCTGGCGCGCACCGCTCAACCCATTGAGGGCATAACCCAGCGCGATCGAAGCTGGATAGAAGTGCGGGAACTGGCCGACGACGCGGCCCGCGTCGGGATCCTGGATGAAGAAGCCCATGAACCGCAGACCGTAGTACGTGGTCTGCTGATGTGACGGAAAGAACAGATCGCGATAGGGGGCCGGCACGACCGCAACATCGGGATCGCGGATGACGACCTGGCCGCGCTGCGCAATCTGAACGCCTTCGTTGATATAGGTGCCCGGATCCTTGCCGCCGATGATGTATTCGGACGTCGGTGAGTACAGCCAGATGCCCGCGGCCACGATGGTCAACGGCACGAGCGCCGTCCATGAAACGCGTGTGACCTGATCGCGATACCTGAGGCGGCCGCGCAGTCCGGCGACGAGGATGACGGCGCCGACGACATTGATGGTGAGGAGGCGCGCGAACGTGTAGCGGTTCAGGGCGCCCAGTGCGAGGACGAGCATCACGGACCAGAGCGCGCTCAGCAGCAGCGCCCAGAACGTCCGCTCCTCGAATGAGAGCGAGACGCGGAGCGGCCGCGAACGCCCGGGCAGCCGGAAGATCAGTGCACCAGGCAGGTAGCCGACGATCAGCGCTGCAAGGACGAGATGGAGCATCAGGTGGATAGTGTGCCTGACGGCTGCCACTGCTGAACCGCCGCGACGACGCGGTCGGCGTCAGCGTCAGACAGGAACGGATGCAGCGGCAGGGAGCAGACCTGGTCGCAGACCCGATCGGCCACCGGGCACCGATCGCGGTGGGGCGTGACGATACCGGGCTGTCGGGCGATCGAGATCGGGTAGTGGATGAGCGATCCGATGCCGCGCTCTTTCAGGTGCGCCATGAACGACGCCCGATGAGGCGTCAGCACGGGAAAGAGGTGGTAGACGTGCCCCGCGTCGAATTCCGGAGGCACGGTGACCGGGCCGCCGGCCAGGCCCGCGCGATAGCGCGACGCCAGGTCCCGGCGTCGCGTCGTCCAGGCGGGCAGTCGTTCGAGGCGCACCCGCAGGATCGCCGCCTGAAGCTCGTCGAGCCGGCTGTTCACTCCGAAATCCGGGTGATGGTAGCGATCGGACTGGCCGCCGTTTCGTAGACTGCGAAGCCGCGCCGCGAGATCCGCGTCGGACGTGACGATGGCCCCGCCGTCTCCGAGCGCGCCGAGATTCTTGGTTGGATAGAAGCTGAAGGCCCCGGCGATGCCCACAGAGCCGACTGGCCGCCCGTTGCTCGTCGCCAGATGTGCCTGGCACGCGTCCTCGACGAGCGCGAGGGCGTGACGCGTCGCGATGGCTTCGAGCGCCGTCAGGTCTGCCGGCTGCCCGTACAGATGCACGGGCAGGATCGCCTTGGTGCGTGGAGTGAGAACCGCCTCGACTGCGCGCGGGTCGATGGTCAGCCGATCCGGATCGATGTCGGCGAACACGGGCGTGGCGCCCGCCATCATGATGGCCAGCGCGGAGAACGCCGCGGAAAGCGGTGTCGTGATGACCTCGTCGCCGGGCCCGATGCCGAGCGCGCGCAGGATGAGCGCGATGGCGTCGGTGCCGTTGCCGACGCCGATCGCGTGGGCGGCACCGGAGGCTCGGGCGAACTCGTGCTCGAACGCGTCGAGCTCGGGTCCCAGAACGTACCAGCCGCGGGTGATCACCCGATCGATGGCCTCCCGCAGTGCGGGCGCGTCCTCGCGGGGCTCGAGCGTCATAAAAGGGATCGTCATGTTGGCTGTGCGTCGGCCGCCGGATCCACGTAGCGACCGAAGTACTCACGATAGTACGCCAACGTGGCGGTGAGGCCCGTGCGCAGGTCCACCTCCGGCGTCCACCCGGTCGCCTCGGTCAGGCGCGTGGAGTCGGAGTAGAACGATCCGATGTCGATCTTGCGCTTCTCGTCGGGCCATTCTACGAAGCGCAAGGTGCCCCGTCCGCTTGCGGCGATCAGCATCGAGACGAGGTCGCGATGCGCGATCGGCTCGCTGCCGCCGACGTTGAAGACGCCGCCGTTGCACGCGTCGTGGTAGCCGGCCCGCAGGAACGCGTCCGACGCGTCGTCGACGTAGACGAAGTCCCGGACCTGCGAGCCGTCGCCATAGATCTGAATTTCGCGGCCCTCCAGCGCGAGCCGGATGAACCATCCGATGAAGCCCTGGCGGTTGTGCCGAATGAGCTGGCGCGGGCCGTAGATGTTCGTGAGGCGCAGCGAGCAGGCGCGCACGCCGAACACGTTGTTGTAGACCAGGTGGTACTGCTCCCCGGCGGCCTTGTTGATGCCGTTGATGTCGGTCGGCCGCACGAGGTGCGATTCGTCGACGGGCAGTCTGTCCGGCTTGCCATAGATCTGCCGCGTGCCGGCGTAGACGACCTTTGTCGACGGGTTGTGCTGGCGACACGCCTCGAGCAGCGTCAACTGCGACCGGCAGTTGATCTCCAGATCCGTATGGGGATCCCGCATGCTGTCGATGTGACTCACCTGGCCCGCGAGGTTGAAGATCACCTCGCGCCCTCGCACCAGGTAGTTCATGGTCGTGCCCTGACGGATGTCCGCGATGTTCACGCGGAGACGCGATTCATAGCCGTCGAGATTGAAAAGATTGCCTCCGTAGTCGGGCAGGAGCGAGTCGACGATCAGCACGTCCGCGCCCAGGTCGACGAGGTCGCGCGCCAGGTTGGATCCCAGGAACCCGAGGCCGCCGGTGATGAGCACGCGGCGACCGCGATAGAACTCGCGGTAGTCCGGCGTCATGGCTGGTGACGCCGAAGGGCTTCGGTGTTACTGGACGCGGTTCGCCGATGCCGCTTCAAGACGACGAGCGTGACCCAGAGGTTGCCGACGTCGACGACGGTGCGCGCGAGCCGTCGGAAGTTGAAGAACTGCGAACGTCCGAACGCGCGGTGGTAGTGGTGCACGGGCACCTCGGCGATCCCGAAACCCGCGTCGGTGATCTTCTTCATCATTTCGAGGCAGATCACCCCGCTGTTGTGCTCGAGGTGCACGCGATTGAAGATCGACCGCCGCATGAGCCGGAAATCACAATCGACGTCGCGCACGGTAAGGCCGAACAGAATCTTCACCGTGTGGTGATAGATACGCCCGATCACGATGCGATGCCACGGGTCGGATCGGCTGATCTTGTAGCCGTTGACCAGGTCGATTCCGGGCGTCAGCTGCGGCCACAGGGCCACGAGTTCGGCGGGATCGTACTGCGCGTCGCCATCGGTGTAGAAGATGACGTCCTTGCGCGATTCGCTGAACCCGGTGCGCAGGGCGCCACCGTAGCCGCGGTTGACGACGTGATGGATCGCGCGCACCTCCGGGTAGGTGTGCGCGAGCTCGTCGGCGATCTCGGCCGTGCGGTCCGCGCTTCCATCGTTGATGATGAGAATCTCGAAATCGCGTGTGACACGTTGGGCGGCCTGACGAGCCGCAATGACCAGACTCGCGATCGTTCCACTGTCGTTGTAGGCAGGGAAGAAGATGCTGAGTCCGAGGGGGAGCTCTGGAACATCAGTTGGCATGACGTAGGCGCCAACAATATCCTCGCGCGCGGGCTTCGACAAGTCGCTCAGCGGCCGACGTGGTCGTAGATTCCTTCGAGCCGCTCGGCCACGGCCTGCCACGAGAAATTCCGTGCAACGGCTTCTCTGGCGGCCTGGCCCAGGACGCGCCGACGTCCAGGATCGACGAGCAGTGCCGCGAGGGCCCCGGCCAGCGCGGCGACGTCGCGCTCCGGTACGAGCAGCCCCGTGACGCCGTGCTCGATCGCCTGCGGCAGACCGCCGACACGGCTGGCCACGACCGGCGTTCCTGTGGCCAGGGCTTCGAGCGCGAAATTTGGCAGGCCATCGACGTTGCCCGCCTCGTCGTGCACCGACGGCACCGCCACGATGTCGGCTGCCGCGGCGAGCTTCGCGATTGCGTCCTGTGACTGGTTACCGATGAGCACCGGTTGATCGAGACGCGTGGCTCGCGCGGTGAGCGCGTCCCGCAGATCGCCGTCCCCGGCGATGAGCAGACGCGTCGTCGGCGCCGATTCCCGCAGGCGCACAACCGCGTCGATCAGCACTTCGAAGCCCTTCTTGCTCACCAGCCGTCCCGCGCTGACGATCAATGGCGCATCGCCCACGCCGTATGTGGCGCGGACGTCCGTCCTCGACGTTGCGTCGGGCGCGAACCGGCGGAGATCGACACCGTACGGCACGGTCTCCGTCGCGGCCGGAACAGCGCCGAGGGTCAAGGCGCGTTGGTGCAGGTCGTCACTGCACGCAGTGACCCAGGCCGCGCGCGCGAATACCGAGCGCGCGACGCGCCCCACGAGCGCGTGCCGCTCGGCGACGAAGACATCCGATCCATGCAGGCTGACGACGAGCGGCAGGCGGCGCGCCGCCATGGCGCCGATGACCCCGCCGGGAATCACCCAGTGCGCGTGCATGACCGTCGCGCGTCGCTTCTGCGCGACGCGCATCGCTTTGAACCAGCCAGCCGCCAGAGCCGCCGGCGCCACCATCCAGGCAGCGTTCTTCAGGCGCGTGTCCGCCTGCAGGCCGGAGGCATAACCGAAGACGTTCAGCGACGGCATCGGCGCGTATCGAAAGAAGTGAAAGAAGACGCCCTCGTCTTCACGGCCCCGCGTAATGGCGGGGTGCCATGGGGCGACCAGGTGGACTTCGTGTCCACGCGCCGCAATGCCCTTGGCGATGGGCTCCATGAAGCTGCCGACGCCGTCCCCCGGAAACCTCGGATACGAGGTGGCAACCATGACGACAACGTGGCGCATACGGGTCAGGGAGACGACGGCGGACCGCAGCGCCCGCCGCGCAAGATGAGCCGCCACGGCGTCAGGAGTGATTCGAGCAGGACTTTCTGCGACACCTTCGAGTAGCCTTCCTGTCGCTCCACGAAGACGATCGGCACCTCCCCGATGCGCAAGCGGAGGCGTCCCGCCTCGTACAGCATTTCGGTCAGGAAGGCGTAACCGCTCGTGCGCGCCGTCTCGAGCGGAAGGCGCGCCAGCGCTTCGCGGCGCCACACGCGAAACCCGCTGGTGCAGTCGGTCGGGCTGAGTCCCGTCACCGCGCGGATGTAGCGGTTCGCGAACGCGCTCAATACCAGCCGGTGCAGCGGCCAGTTGACCACGCTGACGCCCTGCATATAGCGCGAACCGATCGCCATATCGTGCCTGGTCAGTGCCGCCACGAGACTCGGCAGATAGACAGGATCGTGCGACAGGTCCGCATCCATCTGGCCGATGGCGTCCGCGTCGGTCGCCAGCGCGCGGCGCAGACCGTCGATGTACGCGAGCCCCAATCCGCGCGGGCCTGTGCGGTGCATGACCTGGATGCGACCAGGCCACCGCAGCGCCAGTTCATCCGCCAGGTCGCCCGTGCCATCGGGTGAGGCATCGTCGACGACGAGCATGCGGGTGAAGTCGTGACGCATCACGGCGTCGGCGACCTTCTCGAGGTTGAGCCGTTCGTTGTAGGTGGGCAGGACGACAAGCAGGGTCATGGGCGAGAGGTACTCGGGAACAACGTCGCGATGCCAAGGCCGCCGAGCACCACGAGCGCCGGATCGATCAGGGGAATGCGGAAACGTTCCTGTGGAAAGAACACGAGACAGACGAGGACGGCCGAGCCCGCAAGCAGCCACACACCCGCGGCGTCGCCCAGCCTGAAGCGCCGTCGCGCGATCGCAACGAAGCCCAATCCGAGGAGCGTGCCATACGACACCACGGACGTGACGAAGTACCTTACGGAGTGGAGCGTATAGGACGGACCGATGGGGACGACGAGATAGAACGCCTTCTTCAACTCGAGCGTCATCCACGCCAGGGGATGCGCTCGCATCCAGCTGAACGCTTCCTCGTAGTAGAAGTGCTCCATCTCTTCCTCGGTCAAGCCCGGGTGCTTGGCGCGCAGGCGCTGGTTGTCGAGTTTCAGCGCGCTGTTGGCCGCCATGTCACCTTCGCCGATCGCCAGCGGGTGGTTGCCGGTCCAGAATGTCACGCCACCGTCAGACGCCACCACCATGACGCGGCCGTGGAATAGGTAGTTCCGCGCCGTCCACGGCAGGTACACGAGCAGGACGCCGACCGCCATGGCCGCGAGCATACGCGGGTGCCGCTTCCAGATCAGATAGATCCCCGCGAGCGGCAGGAAGAGAATGATCGCAGGTCTGGTGATGATGGCCAGCCCAACGACGACGCCGCAGACGAAACCGCCCAGCGCCCGACCGCCGCGGGCGACCGCGCGATCGAAGAGCCAGGCGATGAACAGGCCAAGCGGCCAGAATATCGATTCGCTCCACACAAAGGCCGCGATCCAGACCAGCGGGGGATAGACGGCCGCAATGGCGGCACCCGCGCGGGCTGCCCGGGTGCCCCCGACGCGGAATGCCACGATGGCCGCGAGCCACACGCCAATCGCACCCACGAACGATTGCGCCACCTTCACAGCTGTTGGCGCGCTCGTGAAAACCCGGCTGCCGGCGCCGATCAACGCGAGGAAAGCCGGATATCCGGGTGAGCGTCCGAACGGCGTGAACGATCCGGCGCGGAGCACCTCGTCGTAGACGAAGCCGTGGCCGGCAGCCAGGCTCCGCGCCAGTGACAAGTACTCGAGTTCGTCGCGCGTGAGCGCCTGTCCGTTCCAGTACCACAAGCCGAACGCGAGGCGAACGACGAGTCCGACGAGGACCGCGCCGACCACGAACGCGCGCGGAAAGCCGTTCGGGCTACCGGCGACCATCGGCGCGAAGTACCGCCACCTGCTCGGACACGAGCCCGACGAGCAGGATCACAACGGCCAGCATGATGAGGAGCACGGACGAGTTCGTGACGTGTGACTGTGTGGCAATCGTCCACGCCGCGTAGCCCGCGCCCATCAGAAAGGATGCGCCGGCAATCGGCAGGAACACGCGGAGCGGGCTGAAGATGGTCATCACGCGCAGCATGATGAGCAGGAACTTCGGGCCGTCACGCGCGAGGCGAATCTTCGACTGGCCGATCCGCACGCGCGCCTCGATGGGCTCGAAAACGACGTTGTACCCCGCGCGGAGGAAGCACAGCGTGGTGGTGGTCGGCGTCGAGAACCCATTCGGCAGCATCGTGATGAACTCGCGCAGCGCGTCGAGACGCGCCGCGCGAAATCCGGACGTGAGATCGGGAATCGGGAATTGCGCGAGGTAGGATGCCAGTCCGTTCAAGGCGGCGTTGCCCAACCGTCGCCGCACGCCCGCCTGGGTCGACGGCGAACGCGCGCCGACCACGAGATCGAACGCGCCAAGCCGGCTGACCAGGCGCACCGCGTCGGACGGCTTGTGCTGGCCGTCGCCGTCGATGATGAGCATGTAGTCGCCGGTTGCCGTGCGGATGCCCGTCTTGACCGACGCGCCGTTGCCTTTGTTGTAGGGATGCCGCACCACGCGCGCGCCGGCGGCCTCGGCCTCGGCGGCGGTCGCATCCGTCGAGCCGTCGTCGATCACCAGGATCTCCCGCCACGCGCCGGCCGCCGCGAGATCGCGGACGACGGTCCCGATAGCGCCTGCTTCGTTCATGCAGGGAATGACGACGGAAACGGTGGACGGGTGGGCCATGCTCAGTGATCGTTCCCGCGTTCGACGCGGTCGTGGTCGTCGATCTCCATCCGGCGCACGCGATAGAGCAGGTCCTCGAGCAGCTTGCGCGTGCCCGAGAGCACGTCAGCGACGAGACCGATCAAGATCACCTGGAATCCGACGATCATCAGCACGGCGGACAGGATCAGCGACTGGATCTTGCCTTCCGACTGGTACGTGAACCAGTAGTAGTAGAGGAAGCGCAGGGCGACCGCGAACCCGATGAGAAAGATGAACGAGCCGATATACGAGAACACCTTCAACGGCTCGTACATCGTGTAGACGCGAACGATGGTGGCGCCGGACTGTTTCAGATAGGCCCAGATGCTGTTGAAGAGCCGCGAGGGCCGGGTAATGGCGTTGGTCGCCACCGGGACGTGCGAGATGGCCATCCGCTTCTTGCCGGCCTGAATGATGGATTCGAGCGTGTACGAGAATTCCGACACCACCGTCATACGCAGCGCCGCCTCGCGGGTATACGCGCGGAATCCGCTCGTCGTATCGGGCACCTCGGTGCGGGAGATCTGTCGCACGACCCAACTGCCGAGCCGCTGCAGCACCTTTTTTGGCCAGGACATGTGGCTGATCTCGCGGATGTTGCGATCGCCAATCACGATGTCCGCCTCGCCGGAGAGCAGCGGCAGGACGAGCTTGGCAATATCGGCGCCCGCGTACTGATTGTCCGCGTCCGTGTTCACGATGAAGTCCGCGCCCGCGCGGAGACTCGCATCGATGCCGGCCATGAACGCCGCCGCCAGGCCCTTGCGCCGTCGGAACCGAATCACATGCTGCACGCCGTGCGCGCGCGCCACCTCCGCCGTGCTGTCCTTGGACCCATCGTCCACGACCACGACCTCGATCGTGTCGATGCCCGGTACGGACGTCGGCAAATCGGCCAGCGTGGCCGGCAGCGTTGTGGCCTCATTCAGGCAGGGAATCTGGATGATGAGTTTCACAGGCCCGCGACCAGTCGATCGATAGTGTCGTCCCATGTGATCAGTCGCGCCCACTCGTAACCCGCAAGCCCGTAGGCGGCCGCCCGGGTCCGATTGGCCGAGAGCGCGCTGATCGCCGCCGCCAGCGCCTCGGGATCCGGCGCGGTCACGTGGCCATTGACGCCGTCAAGCACGAAGGTCGACGGCTCGCCCGCGTCGGTTGTGGTCACGACAGGTTTCTTCGAAAGAAAAGCTTCGAGCGTCACGTAACCGAAATCCTCGTCGAACGGAGGATAGACCACGGCGAGCGCACCCGCGTACAGCTCCACGAGGTCGTCGTCGTTCACTTCCCCCAGAAACTGGACGCGGGAGGCAACGCCGAGCGACTCGGCAAGCTGCTCGAATGCCGCCCGCTGCGTGCCGGTGCCGGCGACGACGAGTGACACGGGGTCGGGCACGCGCGCGAGCGCGCGGATGATCAGGTCCACGCGCTTCACCGACTCGAGGCGGCCGATCGACAGGACGTAGTTACCGGAGGTGCCGCCGTGCAGCCGCGCGGCCAGACGCGGCGGATGGTACAGCGTTTCCGCCGTGAGGCCGTTATAGCGGGCGAGGCGAGCGGTCACCGTCTTCGCGATGGTGTAGATCTGGCGTGATTCACCGAGCATCGTGGTATCCAGATCGATCAGCCGTCGTCGCGCGGCGACATCAGGTTCCGTGTGTTCGAACTCGCTGTAGATCGTGCCGGTGAGCTCATACGCGGCACGGTACTGGTGGACGAGCCAGGTCACTTTGTTCGGGTGACGCACGCAATACGTCGGAAATTTGGTGGCAATCACGCGATCGACGGGCCGGCCATTGCTCTCGCTCAGATCGAGTAGGCGCCAGGCGGCGGCGTGGGTGAACAGTTCGTCGCGCGGATACCACTTGAAGGGCACGCTCACGAGCTCAGTCTCGAACCCGCGATCCCGCAGCTGGCCGGTGAGCTCCCGGACGAGGGATTCGGCGCCGCCGCGCACGAATGGCACCTGCGCTTCGCAGACGATGATCCGGCGCGGAAGCATGTCGAGCGGAGCATGGTACCACGCTCTAATTTTCGCTAAATATTCGCTCACAATTACTGGCGAAGTAAAAGCGTAACCTCAACTCCTGCATCAGTTTGCGATTGACAGTCCCCGAGGGTACCTCTACCATCGCGGTGGAGTTTTCTGGACCAGAGTGGAGTAAACGTGCTTCGCGGCAGCTACCCCGCCAAGATTGATGACAAAGGGCGGCTCAAGCTCCCGACCGCCTTCAAAGCGTTCGTGGAAGAGCAGCATGGCGCGGCTCTGTACCTGACCAGCATCTCCGGCGACTCCGTTCGTGTGTATCCCATGCCCGTCTGGCTCGGGGTCGAACAACGGCTGAGCCGCATGCCCAGCTCGCATCCGGCCCGGACCAAGTTTCTCGACCGCGTCAACTACTACGGCCAGGCCCTGGACTTCGACTCGCAGGGCCGCGTGCTCATCCCGGCCCGGCTCCGTGAGTCTGCCGGAATGATCGGCGACGTGGACGTGCTCGGGCAAGTGGATTTTCTCGAAGTGTGGAATCACGACCGGTTCCTGGCGAAGCTGCAGCGCGAACCGTTCAGCGACGACGACGCCCGCGCGCTTGCGGACTTTGGCATCTGAGCCTGTTCACGAGCCGGTCCTGGCTGCGGAGGTCGTCTCGTGGCTTGCGCCGCGGCACGACGGGGTTTACGTCGACGGAACGCTCGGGCTCGGCGGGCACACGGCGGCGTTACTCGAGGCCGGTGCTGGGCGGGTCGTGGCGATCGATCGCGACGCGGACGCGCTCGAGCACGCGCGTCGTCGGCTCTCGAGCCTCGCCGACCGCGTGACCTTCGTGCACGACGACTACCGCCACGTGGCGGCGGTGCTCGCGGCACAACAGTTCGAGGCTGTCGACGGCATGGTCGTCGACCTGGGTGTGTCGTCGATGCAGTTGGACGAACCGTCGCGCGGGTTCAGTTTCCGGCAGGCCGGACCGCTCGACATGCGCATGGACCGGACGGGCGGCCAGACGCTGGCGGAACGGCTCGACGAGGTGGGTGACGGCGATCTGGCGGACGTCATCTGGAAGTTTGGCGACGAGCGGCACTCGCGGCGTATCGCGCGCGCCATCGTCGCCGCCAGGGATCGCGGCGAGCTGGTGGATACCGGATCGCTCGCGACGGTGGTTCGACGGGCGGCAGGCGGTGGCACGTGGCAGCGGATCGATCCGGCCACGCGCACGTTTCAGGCGTTGCGGATCTGGGTGAACGACGAGCTGGCCGGTCTGGAAACGTTCCTCGAGACCGCCCCGGCGTGTCTGGCTCCCGGGGGGCGTCTGGCGGTCATCGCGTTTCACTCGCTGGAAGATCGCCAGGTGAAGCATCGGTTCCGTGCGCTCGGGACGGACGCGAGCCGATTTCGCGTGCTGACCAAGCGTCCGGTGTCGCCGGGCGACGACGAGAGCGCCAGGAACCCGCGCGCGCGAAGCGCGCATCTACGTGTGCTGGAGAGGGTGGCATGAGTATCGATCTTGAGTACGCCATCAGGACGGATGTCAGGAACAACCCGGTCGTCCGCGAAACGGACGCTCGCCATGGCCGCGAACTCCGGCGCACCCTCATCCTCGGTATCGTCACGGTTGCGATGCTGCTGTTCTCGGTCTGGCAGCGCAGCAACCTCGAGCTGACGGGCTATCAGATCGAGCGCCTGCGTGCTTCGCGCGAGGACGAGATCTCGAAGAACCGGCAACTGCGCCTGAACGTCGACACCCTGCAATCCTCGAAGGTCATCGAGCGCCGTGCGCTGCAGATGGGCCTGCGCCGGCCGACGCTGGCGGAAACACTGATCATCGAGCGGGCCTACGAGACATCGCCGTCAGGCGCGCTCGTCGCCCGCGCGCAGTAAGGGATACCAATGCCGACGCTCTGGGGCCCTCGTCCTCGCGGTGACCATCGGCGTGCGTCCACGCTCATATCGCTCTTCCGTGCGCTGCAGTCCAGCATCTCCGATCTGTTCGACCCGGCCGACCGGTCAGATCTGGCATTCGAGGGCGTGTGGCGCGCGGTCGTGAAGAGGCGGGCGCTGTGTGCGCTGGCGCTCATCGGACTCTGGGCCGCCGTGCTCGAAGCTCGCTTGGTGCGGCTCCAGGTGTTTCAACACGATGCGCTGCTGGCCGAGGCCGTGGCTCAGCAGTCGTCCCAGATCAAGCTGGAAGCCTTGCGCGGAGACATCCGCGACCGCAATGGCAAGGTTCTCGCCTATTCGGTGCAGGCCGATTCCATTGTGGCGGATCCGAGCCACGTCGAGAGTGCGCCCAAGACCGCGGCGGCGCTGTGTGCGGCTTTGCGCGACTGCACGCCGAAGGATCGTCAGGACCTCGAGCGGAAGCTGTCCGGCAAGGGACAGTTCACCTACATCCGTCGTTCCCGGAGCCTCGTGCCCGAGCAGATCGTCCGGGTAACCGCCTTGAAGCTGCCCGGCGTCTACCTGAACAGCGACACACGCCGGTACTACCCGAACGCCGAGACTGGCGTGCACGTGCTCGGCTACGTCGGACAGGACAACAGCGGCCAGGCTGGCGTCGAGTACTCGTTCAACGAAGCGGTCAAGGGCGCGGAGGGGCTCGCCTACATCCAGGTCGATGCGCGGCGGCAGCGTCTCGAGACGCGCGTCGAACGTGAGCCGGTCGTCGGCGCCACGCTCGAACTCACCATCGACACACAGCTCCAGTTTCTCGTTGAGCGTGAACTGAAGGCCGGCGTCGAGGCCAATCGCGCCCGAGGCGGCACCGCCATCGTCATGGACCCGTACACCGGCGAGATCCTGGCCATGGCGAACTATCCGACGTTCAATCCGAACGCGGTAGGACGGGCCACCGACGACCAGCTTCGGAATCGGGCGATTGCCGACGTCTACGAACCCGGCTCAACGTTCAAGATCGTGACCGCATCGGCGGCCCTCGAAGGCAAGATCGTGACGCCGTGGGAGCTCATCGACACCAATCCCGGCTCCATCCGTCCCTACGGCCGCAGCCGCCCGATTTTCGACACGCATCACTACGGGGTGCTGCCCTTTGAAGATGTGATCATCAAGTCGAGCAATGTTGGCGCAGTGAAGGTCGGCCTGCGCACGGGCGCCGAGCGGATGACGCGCTACGTGAAGCTGTTTGGCTTTGGCCAGTTGCTTGCACCGGATCTGCCAGGAGGCAGTCGCGGTCTCTGGAACGCGAACAACCTCTCGGAAAGCGGACTGGCGTCGGTGTCGATGGGATATCAGGTCAGCGTGACCCCGCTGCAGATGGCGACGGCGGTCAGCGCGGTCGCCAACGGCGGCCTTTTGATGCAACCTCACGTCGTTCGCGCGCTCGTGCGGAACGGCGTGCGTGAAGTGGTCGCGCCCAAGGTGCTCAACCGGGCCATCGAGGCGGACACCGCCGCGATGCTCGTGAGCATGATGGAAGGCGTCGTCGATCGGGGAACCGCGACGCCGGCGCAGATCGCCGGCTACCCGGTGGCCGGCAAGACGGGCACGGCGCACCGCATCGTCGACGGTCACTACTCGCAGACCGATTACAACGCGTCGTTCGTCGGCTTTGTCCCGTCGCGCCGGCCGAAGTTCACGATCCTCGTGGTCATCGACACGCCCCGCGCCGGCACCTACTACGGGGGCACCGTTTCGGCGCCCATCTTCAAGCGCATTGCCGAAGGCGCCCTCCAGTACGCGGGAGTACCCTCGCCGGTGAATCCCACGCCGCCCGTCCTCGTGCCACGCGAGCCGGCGCCGACGCCGATGTCGCCCGCGATCAGAGTTGTGCGCTTCGACGGTCCCGCGGCGCAGGTCGTGCCGGCGAGCGGGCCAACACTCATGCCCGACCTCCGCGGTATCAGCAGCCGACAGGCCCTGCGCGATATCAGCGGTGTCGGCCTGACCGCGCGCGTCAACGGTTCAGGCGTCGTAGTCCGCCAATCGCCGGAGCCCGGAACGCCCGTTGAACCGGGCGGTTGGGCGTCGATCGAGCTGCAGCGTGTTCAGCCGGCCGCCCCGCCGGAGACGCGTCAATGACGCTGACAGAGCTCGTCTCGGGCGCGCGCACCGTGTCGTCCGATGCGCTTCGCGTCGACGACGGCGGCGCCACCGTGACGGGTGTGGTGCACGACTCGCGCGCCGTGTCGCGCGGAGCCGTGTTCGTGGCGATTCCGGGCCGACGCGCGGACGGGGCGGCCTTCGCCGCGGATGCCATCGCCCGCGGCGCGATGGCCATCGTTTCGGAATCCGCCGCGCCGCCCGACGTGGAGGTCCCCTGGCTCGTCACCGCTGACGCCCGCGTCGCGCTTGCCGAGTTGGCGGCCCTCTACCATGGCCACCCGAGTCGCGAGCTCACGCTCGTGGGGGTGACCGGCACCAACGGCAAGACGACCACGACCTATCTGCTGGCGGCCATGTTCGATGCGGCGGGCATGCCGTGCGGCCGGCTCGGCACGGTCACCTTCCGCGTCGGCCCTTCGGCGGCCGATGAACGCGACGCCTCTCACACGACGCCCGAAGCGTCGGAAGTCCAACGGCTGCTTCGGGAGATGCGCACGAAGGGCTGCGAGGCCTGCGCGATGGAGGTCTCGTCGCACGCCCTGGCGCTGCACCGGGTGGACTACCTCAGGTTCGCCGCGGCGATCTTCACGAACCTCACCCGCGACCACCTCGATTTTCACGGCGACATGCAGCAGTACTTCGCCGCCAAGCGGCGACTGTTCGAGATGCTGCCACCCGGGGCGCCCGCCATCGTGAACGTGGACGATCCGCGTGGCGTGGAACTGGCGGCCAGCCTGCCGCGGGCGATCACGTTCGCCATCGATCGCAAAGCGGACGTCCGAGCAACGCGCATCGACTACACGCTGGAAGGCCTGGCGTTCAGCATCGAGACGCCACGGGGTGTGCTGGCCATCCGCTCCTCGCTGGTCGGCCGGCCCAACGTCTTCAATATTCTTGGCGTCGTCGCGACGGGCGTCGCCCTCGACCTGCCAACCGACGCCATCGAACGCGGCATTGCGGCGCTCGAACAGGTGCCGGGCCGTTTCCAACTCGTCTCGAGCGCGGCGGACGACGTGCGTGTGGTCGTGGACTATGCGCATACGGACGACGCACTGAAGAACCTGCTGGAAACCGCGCGGCCGCTGGTTGCCGGCCGGCTGATCACGGTGTTTGGCTGCGGCGGCGATCGCGATCGATCGAAGCGCCCCTTGATGGGCGCGGTGGCAGGCCGCCTCAGCGATCTGGTGGTGCTGACCTCGGACAACCCCCGTTCGGAGGATCCGAAGCGCATCGCTGACGAGATCATCCGCGGGCTGTCGCCCACACCCGAGCCCGGCGCGCCGAAGCGCCACGGGACCCCATTTGTCGTGGAGCTGGATCGCCGCCGGGCGATCGAGCACGCGATTCGTTCCGCCACGCCTGGTGACCTTGTGCTGCTGGCCGGCAAGGGCCACGAGACCTATCAGGTCATCGGCGATCGCACGTTGCCGTTCAGCGACGTTGACGTCGCGCGCACCGCGCTCGGTCAGCGCCGCGCAGCATCGAAAGTGTGACGGCCCCCGTGACCCCCGTCGCCGTAACTGCCGCCCTGGTCGTGAATGCGACCGGAGGACGACTCGTGTCGGGCGATCTGACGACGGTGTTCGACGGCGTCTCGACCGACACACGCGCGCTGGTCCCGGGAGCCTTGTTCGTCGCGCTCAAAGGCGATCGCTTCGATGCCCACGCGTTTCTCCCGCAGGCACTCGCCGGTGGCGTCGCGGGGTTGCTCGTGAGTGAGGCGCCCGAGGATGGCGCGCACGCCACGGTCATTGTCGTACCGGACACGCTCGTGGCGCTGCAGGCGCTGGCTCGTGCCATTCGTCGCGCGTCAGGCGCGTGCGTGGTGGCGATCACCGGCAGCGCGGGCAAGACCACCACCAAGGAAGTCACCGCGGATCTGCTCGAGACGCGCTATCGCGTCTTCAGGAATCGGGGCAATCTCAACAATCACATTGGCCTTCCGCTCTCGCTGATCGAGTTGCGGCACGGACCGGACGTCGCGGTGGTCGAGCTGGGCATGAACCACGCCGGTGAAATCCGCACGCTCGTCGGGATTGCGGAACCGAATGTGCGGGTCTGGACCAACGTGGGGGACGCGCACATCGGCTACTTCGGATCCCGCGACGCCGTGGCCGCCGCGAAGGCGGAGATCCTCGAACTGCCGGTGCCCGGCACCGTGGTTGTGGCCAACGCCGACGATCCCCTCGTGATGCGCCACGTGCGCGCGTCGTCCCTGCGCGCCAGGACGTTTGGTGAGGCGCCGGACGCGGACGTTCGCGCAACCGACGTGATCGATCGCGGTTTCGATGGCACGTCGGCCGAGGTCGAGACGTCCGCCGGACCGTTGCATCTCGAGGTGCCACTGCCGGGCCGCGCACACCTGCAGAACGTGCTTGCGGCCGTCGCCGTCGCGGTGGAACTCGATGTCGATCGCGCGCTGATTCGATCGCGGGTGGCGAGTCTGAGGCCGGTGGCACGCCGCGGGGCGACTGTGCGGCTGTCGAACGGCACACGGGTGGTCGACGACTCCTACAACGCCAGTCCCGCCGCCGTGCTGGCGGCAATTGCGACACTCGCGGCCACACAGGTGGACGGCCGCCGCATCTTCGTCCTCGGCGACATGCTCGAACTGGGCGGCCAGTCGCAGACCCTGCACCGCGCGTGCGGCGAGGCCGCTGCCGACGCCGGTATCGACCTGCTGATCACGATTGGCGGCGCCGACGCGGACGCCGCGGCCCGCGGCGCCATCGAGCGCGGGTTGTCTCCGGACCGGGTTCACCGTTTTGCCGACAGCGTGAGCGCGGCGCCTGCTGTGGCGGCCCTCGTGCGACCTGGCGACCTCGTCGTGATCAAAGGATCGCGAGGCACGCGGACCGACCTCGTTGCCGATCGGCTGCGGGAGGTGGCGTAGTGCTGTACTACTTCCTCCTCCCGCTCGCGGATCGTGTGCCGGGGTTGAACGTCGTCCGCTACATCACGTTCCGTACGGCGGCCGCGAGTCTGACCGCACTCGCGTTGAGTCTGCTGCTCGGTCCGTGGTTCATTCGACGGCTGCGCGCGTTTCAGATCGGACAGGTTGTCCGGCAGGACGGCCCGGCCAGCCACAAACCGAAGGCCGGAACGCCGACGATGGGCGGGTTGCTGATTCTGGCGGCGGTCTTCATTCCCACATTGCTGTGGGCCGACCTCACCAATGTCTACATCTGGATCGCCGTCATCGCGACGGCGCTCTTCGGCGCCATCGGGTTCGTGGACGACTACCTGAAGGTCACGCGCCACAGTCACCACGGACTGTTCGCGCGCTACAAGCTCGCGTCGCAGGTCGTTGTCGCGTTGGGTGTGGGTGTCGCCCTGCTCATGCTGGCCGCACACGATCCGCCGCTCTACACCACGCGGCTGATCCCGCCATTCTTCAAGCGGTACATTCCAGACCTCGGTGTCTACTACGTGCTCTTTGCTGTCGTCGTGCTCGTCAACATGACCAATGCCGTCAACCTGACTGACGGCCTGGACGGCCTCGCCATCAGCACGTTCTCTGTGTCCGCGGCGACGTTCACGGCACTGACGTACATCACCGGACATCGCGTGTTCGCCGACTACCTGCTCCTCGTGCACTTCGAGCCCGTGGGTGAGCTGACGATCTTCTGTGGCGCTCTGGTCGGGGCGAGCCTCGGCTTCCTCTGGTGGAACGCGCATCCGGCCGAAGTCTTCATGGGGGACGTGGGTTCGCTCGGCCTTGGTGGCGCCCTGGGAACGGTTGCGATCCTGATCAAGCAGGAGCTGCTGCTGCCGATCGTCGGCGGCGTCTTCGTGATGGAGGCCGCCTCCGTGATCATCCAGGTGGTGTCTTTCAAACTCACGGGTCGGCGCGTCTTCAAGATGTCGCCCATCCATCACCACTTCGAGTTGATCGGCTGGCAGGAACCCAAGATCATCACTCGGTTCCTGATCCTGTCGATCATCTGCGCGCTGTTCAGCCTGACGACGCTGAAACTGAGGTGATGACGTGAGCTTCAGCGTGGCGGGGCAGGAAGTCGTGGTCGTGGGCGGAGCGCGGAGTGGTGTGGCCGCGGCTGAACTGCTGTACGAGCGCGGCGCGCACGTCACGCTCACCGACAGCCGTACCGATGCTTTCGAGGGCGCGGATCACCTCCGCGACCTGGGCGTGGACGTGGAACTGGGCCCGCACCGGGAGTCGTTGCTCCTCGAGGCCGATCTCGTGGTGCTCAGTCCCGGCGTGCCGCCCGACCAACCGGCGTTGCAGGCCGCGCGGCGCAAAGGGGTCCCGGTCATAGGCGAAATCGAACTCGCCTCGCGCTGGCTGACGGGTCGCGTCGTTGCCATTACCGGCACGAAGGGCAAATCCACGACGACGACGTTGACCGCGAGGATGCTGGCCGCTGGCGGCCTGGACGTGACGGCTGGCGGCAACCTCGGGACGCCGCTCAGCACGCAGGTGGCCGCGTCGCGCGTCGAGGCCATCCACGTGGTCGAGGTCAGCAGTTTTCAACTGGAGACGACGGATCGCTTCCATCCGTGGATTTCAGTGCTGGTGAACCTGTCGCCGGATCACCTCGACCGGCACGCGACGTTCGACGAGTACGCGGGTGCGAAGGCGCGCATCTTCGCGAATCAGACGCCCGACGACTGGGCCGTGATCAACGCGGACGATCCGGCGTCGCTGGCGCTTGCCCGCGGAATCCGCGCGCAGCGCTTCGACTTCGCGCTTCAGGCGGCGGTGCCGAACGGCATCACGGTGCAGGACGGAACCATCGTCGAACGTGGCGCCACGGGCTCGACGGAATTGATGCCGGTGTCGGCCGTGAAGCTGCCAGGACGACACCTGCTGGCCGACGTGCTGGCGGCCTCGGCCGTGGCGCGCCTGGCAGGCGTGGCCCCGGCGGCCATACGCACCGCCGTCGAGTCCTTCGAGGGTCTCGAGCACGCCCTTCAGCGTGTCGTGGAGATCGGCGGCGTCGAGTTCGTGAACGACTCGAAAGCCACGAACGTCGTCTCGGCTCGTCGCGCCATCGAAAGTCTCGGGCAGGGTGTCGTGCCGATTATGGGCGGGCGTTACAAGGGTGGCGACTTCGCGGATTTGCACGAAGTGCTCCGCGCGCACGCGACGGCGGTCGTCGCCATTGGTGAAGCGGCCGATCGCATCGAGACGGCCGTGAAGGATGTCGTGCCGGTGGCGCGCGCAGGCTCGATGCGCGACGCCGTCCGACGGGCCTTCGGCCTGGCGACACCCGGCGGCACGGTGGTGCTGGCGCCGGCGTGTTCGAGCTTCGACATGTTCACGGACTACGCCGCGCGGGGACGGGCGTTCGTGGACGAGGTGAAGGCGCTGGCGGCCGAGCACACGCGGACGGCGGCCGGGAAAGACGGCGCGGCGGCGGTTGGGCGCCAGCGCAAGGGGTAGTCGCGGCGAACTGGAAGCAGTGCGAAAGGCGCATCGTGGGCGCGTGGGCCCCGGCGATCAACGTATGAGCGGTCAACAGTCATCAGCTCGGAATCGGCGGCGAGGAGCCTGCCGCTGGGAACATAGGCAATCTGCCTGTGAGGCCGGTGTCCTGGTCCAAGTCCGACTGATGACTGTTGACCGCTCATGCACGACCTCGCTCCGCGCGGTGCCGGTGATGATGTCGCCCAACAGTTTCGGTCTCGGCGGCGGGGAGCTTTAGGGCCATGGCACGAACGCTGAAATCCGATCGCACGCTGTTCGTGCTGACACTGCTGCTCGTGGGCGCGAGCGTGGTCATGGTCTACAGCGCCTCGTCGGTGCAGGCCATGAACCGTCATCAGAATCCGTACTACTTCCTCTACAAGCAGCTGGCGTGGGCCGTGATCGGGTTCATCGCGCTGTTTGCGACGATGCGCTTCGACTATCACCGTCTGCGCAACCCGGCCATCATCTGGACGCTCATCGGCCTGACGACGGTCTCGCTCCTCTTGGTGTTCCTCAGTCCCCGGATCAACGGCACGCAGCGGTGGCTGTCCTTCAAGCTTTTCTCGCTGCAGCCGTCGGAACTCGCGAAGCTGGCGGCGATCGTCTTCACCGCCGCGGTCCTCGAGCGACGTATGCACCGGATCGACGACATGGTGTTCGCGCTGGCGCCCGTGGCCCTGCTCACGACGGTGTTTGCCGGGCTCGTGATGCTCGAGCCGGATTTCGGCACGGCCGTGTCGATCGTGCTGATCGCGGTGGCCATGATGTACGCGGCCGGCCTCCGCTACTGGCACCTCGCGGCGGTCGTGATCGTGATGACACCGATTGCCACGGTGCTCGTCGTGCTGAAGTCCTACCGATTCAGGCGTGTGCTGGCATTCCTGGATCCGGAGGGCACGAAGCTGAACGATGGCTTTCAGCTGTACCAGTCGCTGCTCGCGATCGGTTCCGGCGGACTGATTGGACGCGGGCTTGGGGGCAGCATCCAGAAGCTGTTCTATCTGCCGGAGGCGCACACGGACTTCATCTACTCGATCATCGGCGAGGAACTGGGGTTGGTTGGTACGACCGTGATTCTTGCGGCGTTCGTTCTCCTGGCCTGGCGCGGTCTGCGCGTGTCGCTCCTCGCGCCCGATCGGTTCGGGTCCCTGCTGGCCCTGGGCGTCACGATGATGATCGCCGTGCAGGCGTTGCTGAACATCACGGTCGTAACCGGCCTGGCGCCGACGAAGGGATTGCCCCTCCCATTTGTCAGCAATGGCGGATCGTCGCTGCTGATCAACATGATTGCGATGGGCGTGCTGCTCAACATTTCGCAGCAGTCATCGGCGACCGCATCGGCCGCGACGCCCCGCGCGAGCGACTGGACGTTGCGCGGGCAGGAGGCGTGAGGGTGAATGGCGGAGACCGCTCCTGTGTCGTCGAGGCGCCTGTCTGTCGTGATCGCGGGTGGTGGCACCGGCGGACATCTGTATCCCGGAATCGCCGTCGCGCGCGAGTTGCTGCGGCAGCGGCCGGACGCGCAGGTCTCGTTCGCGGGCACGGCGCGGGGGCTCGAGGCACGGGTCATTCCCCGGGAGGGATTGAGCCTCGATGTGATTCGAAGCGCGGGGCTGAAGGGCAAATCATGGAGCGCGCGTCTGCGCGGCGCCTCGCTGCTGCTGCCATCGGCGGTCGACGCGTGGCGCGTGATTTCGGCCCGGGCACCGTCCGTCGTCGTGGGCGTCGGCGGGTACAGCTCGGGGCCTGTCGTGCTCCTGGCCGCGCTGCGTGGCATTCCCACGATGGTGCTCGAGCAGAACGCCGTGCCCGGACTGACGAATCGTTGGCTGGCCCGCGTCGTCAAGGCGGCGGCGGTCACCTACGACGAGACGCGGCGATTTTTTGGACAGAGGGGGTTCGTTGCCGGTAACCCGGTCCGTCAGGAATTCTTCTCGGCCATCCGCAGGAGTCCACGGCCCGGGGCCGGGGCGCAGGTGCTGATTCTTGGCGGCTCCCAGGGCTCGCACGTCATCAACGTGGCCGTTGTGGAGGCAGCGCCGGAACTGGCGAGGCGGTGTCCAGGTCTGGCCATCGTGCACCAGACCGGCGACAGGGACCTGGAGACCGTGCGACAGGGCTACGAGCGGGCCGGAATTGCGGCGCGCGCGTCGGCCTTTCTGGACCCCGTGGTTGGCGAAGTAATGGAGGCGGACCTGGTGATCGGCCGCGCGGGTGCGACCACCCTCGCGGAGTTGGCCGCGGCCGGCCGACCCGCGGTGCTGGTGCCGTTTGGCGCCGCCACTGACGACCACCAGCGCCGCAATGCGCGGGTGCTCGAACAGGCTGGCGGTGCCGTGGTGATCGACGAACGGGAATTGTCCGGCGCGAGGATGGCGGACGTCGTGGCGACGCTGATCGGAGATGCCGCACGGCTCGAGGCCATGGGGCAGGCGATGCATCGCCTCGCGAAGCCTGACGCGGCGGCGCGCATCGTGGCGCGGATTCTCGAGCTGGCCGCGTGATGTGGCTCGGACGCACGCGGCACCTGCATTTCGTGGGCATTGGTGGGATCGGTATGAGCGGCATTGCTGAACTGGTCGCGAATCTCGGGTACCGCGTGAGCGGCTCCGACGCGCGCCGATCCGACATCACGGATCGGCTCGCCGCGCTCGGCGTACGGATTGACATCAGTCACGACGGGGCCCACGTCGACGATGCCGACGTGGTGGTGGTGTCGTCGGCCATCGCCGCGGACAATCCCGAGGTCGCGACCGCCCGTGCGCGTCACGTCCCGGTCATTCCGCGTGCCGAGATGCTGGCTGAGCTGATGCGCCTCCGTGTCGGCATCGCCGTGGCCGGCGCGCATGGCAAGACGACGACGACATCGATGATCGCGCTGATGCTGGAACATGCCGGCCTCGATCCGACCGCCGTCATCGGCGGCCGACTCAGCGCGTTCGGCAGCAACGCGAAGCTTGGCCGCGGCCAGTACATGGTGGTCGAAGCCGACGAGAGCGACCGGTCCTTTCTGCGCCTGTCGCCTACGATCGCTGTGGTCACGAACATCGATCGTGAGCACATGGACGCGTACGGATCGTTCGATCGGCTCGTTGAGGCCTTTCGCGACTTCGCCGATCGCGTGCCGTTCTACGGGGCCGTCATCGCCTGCATCGATGATCCCGCGGTGCGCGGATTACTGCCGTCCTGCAGCCGGCGGGTCATCACGTACGGCTTCAGCGAGGACGCGGACATTCGTGGCATGGAGCCGGTTGGTGATGGCCGTTCGGGCCGCTGCCGCGTCGTGTTCAACGTGCATGGTGTCCCCGGCGGATTGGGCGAGGGAGACATGACGATTTCGGTGCCGGGGCGTCACAACCTGCAGAACGCGCTCGCGGCCATGGCAGTCGGTCTGGAACTGGGTGTGCCGTTCGCGCGAATCCAGGGCGCCCTGGCCGACTTTCGGGGCGCCGAACGCCGGTACCAGGTGCGCGGCACCCACGCCGGCGTCACGGTCGTCGACGACTACGGCCACCACCCGACGGAAATCGCTGCCGTGCTCCAGGCCGCGCGCGAAGGCCGGCCTTCGCGGCTGGTCGTCGTGTTCCAGCCGCACCGGTTCAGTCGCACGCGCGATCTCCTGGGCGACTTTGGGCCGGCGCTCTCGACGGCGGATGTCGTCGTGCTCATGGACATCTACGCCGCGGGCGAACCCGCAATTCCCGGCATCACTCTGGATGCGCTGGCTGCCGCAATTGAGCCGCACGTGTCGCGCCTCATCGTCGTGCCCCAACTGGACGATGTGCCTGGCGTGGTCGCGCGCGAGAGCCAGCGCGGCGATCTGGTCATCACACTAGGCGCCGGATCGGTTGCGGGTGTCGGCGACCGCATCCTGGCGGCGCTGTCCGCATCGGAGGTCGCGTCGTGAGTCACTCCCGCCGACGCGGTCTGCCGGCAGCGCCCGCTGTTGGCGCGCCGGCCGATCGCCGATTCCGTCGCGCCGATGTCGCAAACCGCCGTCGGTACCGCCGAACCGCCTGGCGCGCGCTTCGCTGGACGTTGCCGGTCGTCGGCGGCTGCGGCCTCCTCGTGTGGCTCGGCGCGATGGTGCTGCACAGCGAGATGCTCCGCATCCGGAAGATTACGGTGACGGGAAACGTGTATCTCTCCGGGCGCGAGGTCGAGACCCTCGTCGACGGCATCCGGACGCAGAATCTGTTGCAGGCCGACCTGGCCGACTATCGACGCCGCGTGCTGGACTCGCCGTGGGTGGCCGATGCCCGGCTGTCGCGCGTCCTGCCGGCGACCGTCACCATTCACGTGACGGAACGGATGCCGATGGCCATCGCGCGCCTTGGCGAGCAGCTGTATCTCGTCGACGTCAACGGCGTGGTCATCGACGAGTACGGTCCGCGGTACAACCAGTTCGATTTGCCCGTCGTCGACGGGCTCATCGTGTCCCCGAAGTCTGGCGGCTCGTCCGTGCCGGCCGATCGCGTCCAGCTCGCGGCGTCCCTCATCACCGCGCTCAGCAGCCGGACCGATCTTCGGAAGCAGATCTCGCAGGTGGACGTCACGAACCCGCGCGACGCTGCGGTGATGTTCGGGGACGATACGGCCTGGCTTCATCTTGGGGACGCCCGGTTCGTGGAGCGGTTGCAGAACTACATCGATTTACGGTCAACGTTGCGGGAACGATTCAGCGAAATCGACTACGTCGATTTACGGTTCGACGAGCGTGTGTACCTGCGCGGTCCGGCGGTTCGGACCTCGGCGCGGGCCGTCTCGCGTTAGCCCGGGATCGGAGCGGAGAAGCTATGGCACGCAAGGAACGCTATCTGGTGGGTCTGGACGTCGGTACCGCCGCCGTCACCGTGATTGTCGGCGAGGTGATGGACGACGCCAGTCTCGACATCATCGGCATCGGCATGGCCGAGTCCAAGGGGATCCGGCGGGGCATCGTCAACAACGTCGACTCGGCGGCCGAGGCCATCAAACGCGCCCTCGATGAGGCCGAACTGACGGCCGGCATCGAGATCGACAGCGTCCATCTGGGCCTCTCGGGCGCGCACGTCAAGGCGTTCAACAGCCGGGGCGTGGTCGCTGTCGCGGGGCGCAATCGCGAGATTACCCGCGAGGACGTCAAGCGCGCGATCGACGCGGCGCGCGCCGTGGCGCTCCCGGGCGGACGCGAGATCCTCCATGTCCTTCCGCAGGACTTCGTCGTCGACGACGTGGACGGGGTGCCGTCGCCGATTGGCATGACGGGCAGCCGCCTCGAGGTGAACGTGCACGTGGTGACGGGCAGCTCCTCATCGATGCAGAACATGATCGCGTGCGTCAATCGTGCCGGCGTCGAGGTGATCGACACCGTGCTCGAGCAACTCGCGGCGAGCGAGGGTGTGCTGACCGAGGACGAGCGCAACCTGGGGGTCTGTCTCGTCGATATTGGCGGCGGCACGACGGACTTTGCCGTATTCGAGCGAGGCAGCCTCTGGCACACCGGGGTGTTGGCGGTGGGCGGCGATCACTTCACGAACGACATTGCCGTGGGGCTGCGCATGCCGATCCCCGATGCGGAGCGGCTGAAGCGACGGTCGGGCTGTGCGTTGACGTCGCTCGTGCCGGAGGACGACACAATAGAAGTCGTCAGCATCGCGGGCCGGCGCGCACGCGTGATGCCACGTCGCGTGCTGTCGGAAATCCTGCAGCCGCGCGCCGAGGAAATCTGCCACCTGCTGTGGGACGAAATCCGTCGTGCCGGATATGAGAAGTCGTTGAACTCCGGCATGGTCATCACCGGAGGCGGCGCCATGCTCGAGGGCATGGTCGAGATCGCGGAACAGATTTTTGCGATGCCTGTCCGCCGCGCCGCCCCCGAGGGCGTGGGGGGACTGGCCGATCACGTGAACAGCCCGGCGTTTGCCACCCCGGTGGGTCTCGTCCGACACACCCATCGACACCTCATGGCCGAGCCCGTGCACGTCGGGGGCGGGGCCTTCGACCGGCTGTTTGGCCGGCTGAACACGCTGTTCAAGGAGTTCTTCTGAAGTTCCGCTGTACGGCAGAAAAAGAATCTGGTACCAATGTTCGCGTGCACGCCGCCCACCGGGTGCAGGTGTGATCGCGCGCTGACCGCGAAAGGACAATCCGCATTATGGATGCTCGCTCTCTACCCAATCTCTCTGATTCCCGCCTGCGGATCCTGCTCGACGAGAAGATCGCAGCGGGCGCGCGCATCAAGGTCATCGGCGTCGGCGGTGGCGGCGGGAACGCCGTCAGCCGCATGGTCAAGTCCGGCCTCGCGGACGTGGAGTTCATCGTCGCCAACACCGATCAGCAGGCGCTGATGAACAACCCCGCCCACGTGAAGTTGCAGATCGGTGGCAACCTCACGAAGGGATTGGGAGCCGGCGCCGACCCCGAGATCGGCCGCCAGGCCGCGCTCGAGGACACGGACAAGATTCTCGAGGCGCTGACAGGCGCGGACCTCGTCTTCGTGACCACCGGTCTCGGTGGCGGCACCGGCACGGGCGCCGCACCGGTGATCGCCAGCCTGGCCAACCAACTGGGAGCGCTGACGGTGGCGGTCGTGACCAAGCCGTTCCGATTCGAAGGCCGCAAGCGCTTTCTGCAAGCCGAGGCGGGCTTGCGGGAGCTGGCGGCGTCCGTCGACTCGATGATCACGATTCCGAACGAGCGGCTACTCACGACCGTCGATCGCTCGACGAGCATGGCCGCGGCGTTCGAATGCGCCGACGACGTGCTGCGGCAGGCCATTCAGGGCATCTCGGACCTGATTCTCGTGCCGGGGCTGATCAATCTCGACTTCGCTGACGTCAAGACGATCATGTCGCGGATGGGGCTCGCCATCATGGGCACGGGGATTGCGAGCGGCGAGAACCGCGCGCGCGTCGCCGCCACCGCCGCCATCTCGAGTCCGCTGCTCGAGGATGCCAACGTCGAGGGCGCTCGCGGCGTCATCATCAACGTGACCGGCGGGCCCGACCTGACGCTTGCAGAGGTCAGCGAAGCGTCGGACATCATCTACGCGGCGGCGCACGAGGACGCGAACATCATCTTTGGTGCTGTCGTCGACCCGACCATGGAGGGTCGCGTGAAGATCACGGTGATCGCGACCGGGTTCGATCGCGTTCAGTCGGAGATCGCACCCGCGGCGCAGTCGACCAAGACCACGCCGGTCGATCTCTCGCAGTACGCCGTCCTTGCCGTGAGGCCACCCGTGGAAGAGCGCGTCGCAGTCGGTGGCGGCAGCCGGGTCATCGTGAATCGTCGTCAAGCCCTGGATCTCTCGGGGCCGCGCCCGAACACCGTATCTGCGCCGATCTCGGACGCAGCCGATGACGGCGAGACCTCACCCCTCGACGTGCCGGCGTTCCTTCGGCGCCAGGAGGGGTAGGCGGCCTGCAGTCTGCAGTGTGGACGGCCCATTGCAGCCCAAGGCAGCGTGTCAGACTGGACTCGACCGGCTGCCCCAGCTACGCCCACCGACGCACGTCCGCCTCGGTCAGCCCGCTGGCCGCGTCCGGGTCCAGATACACCGTTGTCCCCGCGTGCTGTCGGAGCATGGACGCTGGCACAACGGGCGACACAGAACCCTGTCCAAAGCTCGCGGCTACCGCAGTGGCCTTACGCAAGCCTGAGGCGAGGCAGAGAACGGTCTTGGCCTTGAGAATCTGCCTCACGGACATCGTGATTGCCCGCTTGGGCACGTCGTCGATGCTCTCGAACCAACCTTCGCTTACCTGCTGACGCCGGCAGGCCTCGTCCAGCTCGACCACAAGAAACGGCGCCTCGGTTTCGAAGTCGGCTGGCGGATCGTTGAACGCGAGGTGAGCGTTCTCCCCGATGCCGGCAAAGGCTACATCGATCGGGCCGCCCGAGATGGCGGCGCCCGTCTGGCAGACTACCGCGAGCGGATCGGCCGCGCCATCGAGGAAATGCACACGCTGGATGCCGACACGGCTGACCAGCCGATCGTTGAGGAACCGCCGGAAACTGGCGGGATGGTCCGCTGGCAGGGAGAGGTACTCGTCGAGGTGGAATAGCTCGACCTTGTCCCAGGCGATGCCGGGTTCCTCGCACAGATGCTCGAGGAAGGCGATTTGTGACGTTCCCGTCGCCGCCACCACTCGCGCCTCGCCCCGCTCGGAAATTGCTGCGCGCAGTAAGGCGGCAGCATCAGCCGATGCGGCCCGACTGAGCGCCGCCTTGTCTGGAAACACACGAATCAGCATGGCGGACAGTAGACCACACCGACGTGGCGGGCATTTCGGGCTAATCGGGCGGAAAGCCCGAACCCAGATACAATTGCCAGTACCACTTCGTGCGGCGCCATCGCCTTCTGATGCGCACCCAGCGAACGACGGTTACGTTTCCGTGAGTCCCAGACCATCCCCCAGTCGATCGACCCATACGCCCCGGCGTGGCGGCACCGATCCGCGCACGGACCGCGAGTCGCTGCTCAGCCGGGAAGTGGGCGCCACCCGAAAGCCGCACGGCGGGCGACTGCGAGTGGCCCTGGCATTCCCGAATTCGTACTTCGTTGGCATGTCCAACCTGGGGTTGCAGACCGTTTACCAGCTGTTCAACGCGGACGAGCGGGTCGTGTGTGAGCGCGTCTTTCTTCCAGGGAAGAACGAGCTGCGTGCCGGCAGCAGAGACCCGCTGGTGACCATGGAGTCCGGCACCCCCGTCCGCGACTTCGATATTTTCGCTTTCTCCGTCTCCTTCGAGTGGGACTACACCAATGTGGTCACGATGCTGCGGCTCGCCGGCCTTGATCCGCGGTCGGCCAGGCGCACCTGGCAAGATCCGCTCGTGCTCATCGGGGGCGCCGTCACGTTCGTCAATCCGGAGCCACTCGCGCCGTTCGCTGACGTGATTGCTGCCGGCGAAGCCGAGCTGCTGGTCCCCGCGCTGGTGGACGCCATTGCCGACGTCGGCACGCGCGATCGCGCCGGTTTGCTCCGACGGCTCGTCGAGGCAACCGGCTTCTACATCCCCAGTCTGTACGACGTCACCTACGATGGGCCCGGCCGGGTCGCTGCGATCTCTCCCAAGCCTGGATCCGGCGCCCCGGCGATCGTCCGGAAGGCTGCGGTCAAGGCGGCGGATCGGCTGGATCCTCCGTCGACCACTATCTTCACGCCGGATACGGAATTCGGGTCGCGACTGCTGATCGAGGTCGTGCGCGGGTGCGCCAACCTCTGCCGGTTCTGCTGGGCCGGCTACAACTACCTGCCGGTACGGCCTTTCTCGACCGAGCGCATCCTCCAGATTGCGGAGGCCGCGCGACCCTACGCGAATCGAGTCGGTTTGGTGTCCATCGCCTTGTGCGATCACCCCGATATCGAGCTGATCCTGGAGCGCCTGATCGCGCTCGGCTACGGCATCAGCCCCGCATCCTTGCGCCTCGACGACCTCACGGAGCCTATCGTTCGCTTCCTGAGGCAAAGCGGCGAGCGATCGATCACGATCGCGCCGGAAACGGGCTCCGACCGGCTGCGACGAGTGATCAACAAGACGGTCACGAACGAACAGATCCTCGATCGGGCCGACCTCATCTTCAGGAACGGCATCGAGAACCTGAAGCTGTACTTCATGATCGGCCTGCCCACCGAGGAAGACGCCGACCTGGTCGCCATTCGCGATCTCGTGACCGCCTTGCGCGATCGCATGGTGGAGCACTCGCGTGAGCGGGGCACGATTGGGCGACTCGTGGCATCCGTCAACCCGCTCGTGCCGAAACCAGGCACCACCTACCAGTGGATGCCCATGACTCACGCCAGCGTGATCGAAGAGAAGTCCGATCGCCTGCGCCGCCTGGTCGCCGATCTCGAGAACGTCTACTTCAACATCAAGTCGGAACGTCATTCGTTCTACCAGGGTCTGCTGTCACTGGGCGACCGTCGCGTGGCGGACGTGATCGAGATCGCCGAAGGCAACGGCGGCAACTGGCGTGCCGCCGTGGCGGAGTCCGGCCTGGACGCCGCGGCGTACCTGTACCGTGATCGCGGCGCCGACGCCTTCCTGCCGTGGCAGATCATCGACGGCGGCGTGAAGTCTGCGTTCTTCCGCGACGAGCTCGCGAAGAGCCACCGCGCCGAGTGGACGCTGCCCGCGAAACGCGCCCGCCTCGTGGGTGACAATGTCCCGGTGCTCACACCGGACGCGTGATCCGTTCGCGGCCCTGCCCGCATGGTCAAACCGCGGCAGCCAGCTCGGTCTCGTGCTCCTTGTAAGCCTCGAGAATCAGATCGCGCAGCCGGTCCTGCGCGGAAGAGTCCACCACGGGACGCAACAACGCGAAGCTCCGGCGCTCGCCGTTCACCGTATACTGCCGGGCCGGAAACGTGACATTGCGCCCCCCGTTCTTGCGTTCCCAGATCCCGAATCCGATCAGCTTGAGTCCGTCCAGCGGACCTCCGGAGAAGTGCAATTCAGCCTCGGCTAGTTTTCCCGGAGGATTGCCCTTGTCGTTGGGGAAGAATTTGACGGTCATCCGCGTCTCCTTTGTCGATGAACGTCTCCACAGCAACGCTCCTGCCAAAGGCGCGTCGACCCGACAAACTGCACTGTCTCAACGACTTCGCCTGTTCGGCATTCGGGTGGAGCCTGCCCGCCGCCTCGAAATGACGCCTCTGGTAACCATCAGGACCTGCTCCTATGCCTGAAGCGACGACTCCAGTTACACCCGAGTTCTCATGGGTGCAAAGCCAAGCCGGACATGCCCTGATCTCGAGCGCCTTGTCACCCCTGGCCTCGCATTTGTTCAGCACGCGCGACTTGGGCTTCCGCGGTGGTGCGGTGGATCCGGACTACGCACGGCTGGCCCGCGCTTTTGGCGTGGAAGAGACACACGTGGTGAGGGTCAGGCAGGTCCACGGCAAGGCGATCCTGGAGATCCACCCGGGCGTCGACGCCGCCTCGGTGCCCGATGCCGACGCCATTGTTTCGACAGATCCTGCCCGGGTGATCGCCGTACGCGTCGCGGACTGCGTACCCGTGCTGATGGCTGATCGTCAGCACCGCGCCGTGGCCGCGGTGCATGCGGGGTGGCGTGGGACGGCCGCGGGAATCGCCGCGGCAACAGTCGCCCGACTCAGGCGTCTTGGTGTGTCGCCCGAGGATCTCGTGGCCGTCATCGGGCCGAGCATTGGACCCTGCTGTTACCAGGTCGATGGAGCGGTGAAGGACGCCTTCGCCGACGCGCCTGGCGAATCCGCCGCGTGGTTTGCCGCCGACGGCCCTGGCAAGTGGAAGCTCGATCTATGGATGGCCACGGTGGATCAGTTAACCGCCGCCGGAGTGCCCCGCGCGTCGGTACATGTCGCCCGTCTCTGCACGTCAGACCACCCGGACAGGTTCTATTCCTATCGCCGTGGGGACCGTGAAACGGGTCGCATGGTTGCAGCGGTCCGCCTCGGACGCCCGTCCTCGGCACCAGCGTAGGGCGTCCACCATACGACTGCGGACTCAGAACTTGAAGAGATCGTCGAAGGCTTTGCGCGCGCCGGAGGAGCCCGCTGGACGCGTTGAGCCGGTCTCACGCTCGACCTGAATTCGCGGTGAGAAGAATGTGCAGGTGTTCTGCGCGTCCTTGGGGCTCACGCGGGCGGGCACGGGTTCGCTGCATTCGAATCGCGCGCCCGGATCGAAGGAGGCGCAGTTGCCGCAGGTGTGCAGGTCGGCGCCGCACTTCGCGCAGCGACCGGCCAGGCTGACCTCGGGAGTGTCGACGTGTCCGCACCGAGAGCACCGGAAGACCTGGCGGAAGCCAGGCATGTTCGGCGTCTTGGGGTCGCGGGGAATTCTCGGATCGTGCGGTTCAGGCGGCCGGCGAGCGGCGGGACCGGGGCGCGCACCCCGATCGCGGGGAGAGTCCTGGTAGCCGTTCTGCCGGTACTTGCGCTCTGACACAGTCAACCGCCAGTCAGGCTGGAGGCGCGGCCGCGGCATCCGCCGGCGCCGGCCGGAAGTACAGGATGCGCTGACAACTGTCGCATGCGACGAGGTCTGAGTTGCGACGCACCTGCTGTGTGACAGCGGGGCGCAGCCGCACGTGGCACGCGGTGCACAGTTCGCCCTGCATCTCGGCCACCGCCACCATCTTGCGCTGCTTCAGCAACTGTTCGTACCGCGCGAGGATGGCCTTGTCGACCGACGCGGAGGTTTGCGCCTTTTCTTCGGCCAGGCGCGCCAAGTCGGTCTCGAGCGTGCGTCGCTCGCTGACGAGCGCGGTTCGGGCCGCCTGACCGTCCTGCGTGACCGTTGCGACGACCCGTTCGGTGTCCTTGACCGAGGCCTGAAGACCGTCGGCGTCCTCCATGAGTACGAGGATCTGTTCTTCGATGCCGTCCTTTTCGGACTTGGCGGTGGCGATCTCGTGCAGGAGTGCGGTGTACTCGTGATTGGTCTTCACGGCCGCTTTATGGTCGTCGAAGCGCGCAAGGCGTGCGTCCACGGCGGCGACCTGTTTTTCAAGTTCACGCCGCTGCCGTTGGTTCTCGGCGTGGGCGGTCCTGGCGGTGTCGACCACAGCCTGCGCCCCCGCAATCTTGCGGTCGATGGCCTGCTCGGCGGCCGGCAATTCCGCCAAACGCCGCCGCGCGTTCTCTGCGGCGGTATCCAGCGCCTGTAAGGCGATCAGTGTCTGTAGAGCTTGAAGCACGTTGACGTGACTGCGTAGACGTTACGGGCAAACGGGGGAGAGTGCAACCCCGCGATTCCTCCCAGGCGCGATCGCAGCCCCGGCGGCGCGCCACGGAGGCGAAGCTTGGTGGGCCCCCCAGGATTCGAACCTGGGACCAACCGGTTATGAGCCGGCAGCTCTCACCGCTGAGCTAGGGGCCCAAGACATCGGGCGATTGGGCATCGGGTGATCGGCCCGCCGGCGATCACCCGATGCCATTGCTGCTATCGCCCTTCGAGAAATGGCTTCAGCCGCCGGCTGCGCGATGGGTGGCGCAGCTTGCGGAGCGCCTTCGCCTCGATCTGGCGGATGCGCTCGCGGGTCACCGCGAAGCTCTGGCCCACTTCTTCGAGCGTGTGCTCCGAGCCTTCACCCACGCCGAAGCGCATCTTGATGACACGTTCCTCGCGCGGGGTCAGAGTTTTCAGGACGTTGTCGGTCTGTTCCTTCAGGTTCAGGTTGATCACGGCCTCGGACGGCGAGACGACGTTCGTGTCCGGGATGAAGTCGCCAAGATGCGAATCTTCCTCTTCACCGATCGGTGTTTCGAGAGAGATGGGCTCCTGCGCGATCTTCAGCACCTTCCGCACCTTGGAGACGGGGATGTCCATCCGCTGCGCGATCTCTTCGGAGGTCGGCTCGCGGCCGAGCTCCTGCACGAGCGCGCGCGACGTCCGGATCAGCTTGTTGATCGTTTCGATCATGTGCACCGGAATGCGGATCGTCCGGGCCTGGTCCGCGATCGCGCGGGTGATGGCCTGTCGAATCCACCACGTCGCGTAGGTCGAGAACTTGTAGCCGCGGCGGTACTCGAACTTGTCGACCGCCTTCATCAGGCCGATGTTGCCTTCCTGAATCAGATCGAGGAACTGCAGGCCGCGGTTCGTGTACTTCTTGGCGATCGACACGACGAGCCGGAGGTTGGCCTCGACCAGTTCCTTCTTGGCCTGCTCGGCCTGGGCCTCGCCCTCGAGAATCGTCCGCAGGGTGCTGGTCAACTCCTCGACCGGCTGCTCGAGCTTGAGCGCCATGCCACGGATTTCCTTGCGGTACTCCTCTTTGTGCTTGAGCAGCAGTTTCTTCTCTTCCTCGCGCAGCTTCTTCTGCTTGCCCTTCGGCTCCAGCCGCTGATCGATCAGCCGGATTTCGCGCTGGCGCGCCTGGATGTCCTCGACCGACGTCTTCATGCCGTCGATCAACCGGCGCTTGACCATCTCGGTGTATTCGATCTTGCGAATCAGCCGCGACAGTTCCACCTGGGACCGCAGAATCTTCCAGCGGGCCTTGCGGTATTTCTTCTTCTCGGCCTTCGGCACGTCGCCGAACTTGGTCTCGAGTTTGGTCACCGCCTCGAGCTGCGCGCGCACCGCGTCGACCTGCTTGAGGAAGCCCCGTTGCCGGGCCGCAATCTTCTCGTCGGTGATTTCCTCTTCGTTGAACACCACGAGCTCCCGCACGGTTCGCTCCCCGCGCTTGAGCTGCTCGCCCATCTCGATGACTTCGTGCGTGACCTTCGGTGTGCGGGAAATCGACTTGATGACGGCCAGCTTGCCCTGCTCGATCCGCTTTGCGATCGCGACTTCCCCCTCGCGCGTGAGCAGCGGCACGGTGCCCATCTCGCGGAGGTACATGCGGACCGGGTCGTTCGTCTTGTCGAGGGCGCCAGGCGTCAGGTCCAGGTCGCCTTCTTCGCCGGCCTCGCCCTGCAGCTTGTCGTCGCGGTAACTTTTCTCGGAGTCGACGACTTCGATGCCGGCGCTGCCGAAGGCGCTGAACAGATCGTCCAGTTCTTCGGATGAGGTGATGTCTGCCGGCAGCAGCTCGTTCACTTCCTCATACAGCAGGTAGCCTTTCTCCTTGCCGATGGTGATGAGCTGCTTGATCTCGTCGTACTTTTCTTCGATGGACAAGGTGAGTTCTCCTTCACTCGCTCGCCAGGGCTTCGAGCTGCCTCAGCAAGACTTTCTTTTGTTCCCACAGGATCGCCAGCGGGTCATCGTCAATCTGCGATGCCTGCGGCAGGCGATCGATTTCGTTCTGTACCCCGGCCAGTTCGCGCACGATGCGCAGCCGTCTGAGCGCATTCACACACTCGGCAGGCCCTCCCGCCGGGGCCTCCGAGGCGGCCGCCCGTTCGAGCAGGCCGCGGTCTCCCTCATTTAGACGCTCCCGAAGGAGTTCTGGTAGAACCTCCGGCGGCATATCTGCCAGACTGGCCGCCAACCGGAACACCGGCGCCGCCATCAGACCGTCCAAATCTCCCACTTCGAGCTGGCTGACCGCCGCCAGTCCTTCCACCGGCCGATGCACCAACGTCCACAGCAGGCCCTGCTCGGACGGCAGCACGCGAACCGACGTGGACACGGCAATTGCCGGCGCCTGGGTCTTCCGTTGCGCTGCCGCCTTTCGGATTTCGTCGCGGATCACCGACTCCGTGATCTTGGCCTTGTGGGCCAGCCGGTCCGCGAATTGATCCCGTTCCGCAGCATCCGGAATCGTCGCGGCGACCGTCAGCATCTCCCCTAAGAACTTCTTACGACTCTCGGGCCGGGTCAGGTCCAGTCCCGCCGCCGATCGATCGAGCAAGAAGTCTAGATACGACTGTGACCCCTTCAAACGTTCCACGTACGCCGTCGGTCCGGAGCGGCGAATAAAGGTATCAGGATCCCCGCCCGCTGGCAGCAGGGCGACGTTGACGTCAAACCCCTCACCCACCAGCAGTTCCGCGGACCTGGTCGTGGCGCCCTGGCCCGCGGTGTCAGGGTCGAGGCTGAGCACGACTTTCGACGTAAACCGTTTGAGGATACGGATTTGCGGGACCGTCAGCGCCGTTCCGCAGATGGCTGCCACGTTCTGGACTCCTGCCTGCCAGACCTGCGCGAAGTCGAAATACCCCTCCACCAGCACGCAATAATTTTTCGTGCGGATGGCCGATTTCGTGACGTCCAGGCCGTACAGGGTCCGTCCCTTGCTGTAAACCGGCGTTTCCGGGGAATTCAAATATTTGGGATTCTGGCCTTCCTCGAGCGCCCGCGCACCGAACGCAACCACGGCCCCGGTATCGCGCGCAATGGGAATCAACAGCCGGTTTCGGAAGTAGTCGCTCACCCGGCCCTCCCATTGCCGGACAAGTCCGCTGCGCAACTGGAGGGGCAGCGGGACGCCCTGACCGTTGAAGACGGCATGGAGCGTCTCACGGCCGCCGGCTGGCGCGTACCCGTACCGGAACGTCTCGATCGTGATCGCCGACAGTCCCCGTTTCTCGAGTTCGCGCCTCGCGCGAAGTCCCATGGGAGATGCCAACTGACTCGCGAAGAACGCGGCCGCCTGTTCGTGCAGCTTGATAATCGACTCGCGGTCGGCGGCCGCTGCCCGATCTTCCGGCGACCCATCCGCCTCCGGAATCGTCATGCTGGCCCGCGTCGCCAGATACCGCACAGCCTCTGGAAACGGGAGTTTCTGGTAGAGCTCGACGAACTTCACGACGTCGCCACCGACGCCGCAGCCGAAGCACTTGAAGAACCCCTTGTCCGCGTTGACGTTGAACGACGGCGTCTTCTCCGTGTGGAAGGGACACAGCCCCTTCAGCGTGTTGCCGGTCTTCTTCAGCGACACGACGTCCCCGATGACCGAGACGATGTTCGTCTGGGCCTTGAGGTCGTCCACGAAGGAAGCGGGAAAGAGCGCCACGCTACTCCTTCAACTCCACGATGGTCGCGCCCGCCCCGCCTTCCCGATCCGACGCGGGTGTGACGGCCGCGACGAGCGGATGCTCGCGCAGGAACTTCGTGAGCCCCTCGCGCAGACGGCCTGTGCCGTGTCCGTGAACGAACCGCAGCCGTCGCTCATCGCCCAACAGTGCATCGTCGAGAAACTTCTCGGCTTTGGCGATGGCTTCGTCGACGGTTGAGCCGACGAGCACCAGGTCGCGTGTCACTTCACCCGGCCGGGCTGCCGCGTCGATACGGACGCGGTGATCGGTCGTCGGCGTGTCCTTGGCGGCGTTGTGGGCGTCAGGCCTGCGCAGGTCGCCGAGGGCCACGCGCATCCGCTTGCCACGGACCTCAACGTCGACGTGCCTGCCGGAAACGGCGCGCACGATGGCCAGGGCGCTGAACGTCGCGACGAACACGTTGTCGCCGACGGCTGGCGGAGCGGTCAGCATGGCCGGCGGAACGACGGACGCTTCCTGCCCGAGCGCCGCTCCGACGGCGGCGACACCCGCCTTGGCTTCAGCGCGCAGGCCACCGACTTCGCCGGTCGAGAGCACCGGGCCTCGCGTGGCGGCCCGCTCACTCGCCCGCTGCGCCATCGCGTCTGCCTTCAGCTTCAGCGTGCCGACGATGCGATCGATCTCGACGCGAGCTTCGCGGAGCTTTTCGCTGACCTTATCGTCGAACCGCCGCTTCAACACCGCCTCACGTTCAACCAGCCGCGCCTCGCGATCGAGCACGTGCTGCCGCTCCGTGCTCAACGTCTCGCGCTCCGTGGCAAGCGCGTCCCGCTCGCGTGCCAGCACCGCGAGCTCCTGATCCATCCGCGCGAGGTGTGCGGCCAGCAGCGACTCGCGCTCAGACCGGCGCGTCCGCGCATCCGCAATGACATCGTCGGGCAGCCCGAGGCGGGCGGCAATTTCGAGCGCCAGGCTGCGTCCCGGAGCGCCGTACAGCAGCCGGTAGGTCGGCGCGTAGGTATCCGGATTGAAGCCGAAGCCCGCCGTCACCACGCCGGCCGTGGTGGCCGCGTACGACTTCATCGCTTCGTCGTGCGTCGTGGCAATCACCATGGCGCCGCGCCGGCGGAAGTGGTCCACGATCGCCGCGCCGAGCGCGCCGCCCTCCGCGGGATCCGTGCCGCTGCCGACCTCGTCGAGCAAGACGAGCGCCGGCAACTCCAGCGCCCGATCCATGGCGACGATGTGGGCCATGTGCGCGGAGAAGGTGCTGAGGCTGTTGGCGATCGACTGCTCGTCGCCGATGTCCGCAAACACGCTGCGGAAAGGGGTGAACACGCTGTCGTCATCGACGGGAATCAGCAGGCCGGCCTGGGCCATCAACGCCAGGAGCCCGAACGCCTTCAGCGCGACGGTCTTGCCGCCGGTGTTCGGCCCGGAAATGACCAGCACGCTTGCGGGCGGCGTGATGACGAGATCCGAGGCGATGACGACGCGCGCGTCCAAGAGACCGGGTCTTGAACTGCCGGTCTCTTCTGTCAATTCTCGGATCGCGGGAATCAGCAGGGGATGCCGGGCGCCTTTGAATTCCAGCCGGCCGTCGCGGCTGAGCGCGGGTGCGCGTCCGTCGACGCGGCGCGCGAGGTCGGCGCGGGCGTGCAGCTCGTCGATCTCCTCGGCCACGTTCAGCGTTTCGTGCAGGTCGCCCGGCCGTGCCCGGAACGCCGCGGTGAGCGCCGTGAGGATCCGATGGATTTCCGCCTTCTCACGTTCGACGAGTTCGACGACGTCGTTGTTGAGGCTGACGGTGGCGAGCGGTTCCAGATAGACGCTCGCGCCGCTGCTCGAGCTGCCGTGCACGATGCCGGGAATCGACTCGCGGTGTTCCGAACGCACGACCAGCACGTACCGGCCGTTGCGATCCGTGACGATTTGATCCTGCACGTACTTCGTCGTGTCGCGTCCGCGCGCGAGCGTGTCGAGCGATGACCGCAGCTTCGCGCGTTGACGCCGGAGGGAGTCCCTGATGTCGCGCAGGGCCGCGCTCGCGCGATCGCTGATGTCCCCGTTGGGCTCAATGGCGCGTTCGATGGCGGCGACCTCGTCCACGAAGGAGGCGGCGCGTCCGGCAATGGCGGCGAGACGGGGCCCGCCGGATCGCAGCAGCGAGGTCGTGACCATCCCAAGCGAGTCGAAGAGCCGCGCCAGACCGCGAAGCGCCATGGGCTCCAGCGGATGATCGGCGACGTGCAGGATCTCGATCGTCGTCAGCAGATCTTCGGGCGCCGAGAGCGCGAGGGAGCCTCCTTCACCGACGAACCCCACCGCATCGCTGGTGAGGGCAAGTGCGTCACGAACGACCTCCGGATCCTCCGCGGGTTCCACCGCCAGGGCACGCTCCCGCCCAAGCGGGGTCAGCGCACGCGACGCCAACGCCTCCCGAATGCGATCGAATTCGAGTGCACGAAGAACTGCGGCCTGCATGGAAGTCCCCACCGGACGGCGGGGAATCCTCAATTATCGCACAGAAGACCGGGTCTTCCAGACTCTCGCAGGAGTCCAAGAGACCGGGTCTCGAAGGTCATGGTTTAGGAGACCGGGTCTTGAAGTCCCAGACCCGGTCTCTTGTGTCACAGATGATTAATTGAGTGCGCCACTGCCGCCGCGCCAAAACCGTTATCGATGTTGACGACCGACACCCCCGAGGCGCAGGAGTTGAGCATGGCCAGCAGGGCGGCAATGCCGCCGAAACTGGCGCCGTAGCCAATACTCGTGGGCACGGCGACCACGGGCACCCGCACGAGGCCGCCAATCACGCTGGCCAGGGCCCCCTCCATGCCAGCGACCGTGATGATGACCCGCGCCGCGTCGACGCGGGCCCGCTCGGCCAGCAGGCGGTGGAGCCCCGCTACGCCGACGTCGTACAGCCGGTCCACCTCGTTGCCCATGACCTCGGCGGCGACCGCCGCTTCCTCCGCGACGGGCAGGTCGGACGTGCCTGCCGCCGCCACAAGAATCACGCCGGCCCCCCGTGGTCCGTCCACGCGCCGCTCGATGATCCGGGCGAGCGGATGAAACCGGGCGTCGGGCACCAGCCCCGTCACGGCCTCGAACGCGACCTGATCCGTGCGCGTCACGAGCAGGCTGTGGCCGCGCCGGACGATCGCTTGCGAGATTTGGGCGATTTGCTCGGGTGTCTTGCCCTGACCGAAGACGACTTCGGGGAATCCCTGGCGATCGGCGCGGTCGTGGTCAATACGGGCGAATCCAAGATTTTCGACCGATGGCGTCGAAACGACGTCCAGGATGCGCCGCTCGGCGTCGGCGGCGTCGATCGTGCCATCGCGCACGCCTTCGAGAATTCCGGCCAGGGCCGAGGCGACAAACGGGCGTAAGTGTTGATTGGACAAGGCTTTTGGTTTGACTCGGAACGGAGCCGATCCCTAGAATAAGGCTCAGTCCTGCTGCCCGGACGCCCTCAATTCTATGACCACGTACGAGACGCTGATCCTCGTTTCCTATTTCTTCGTCCTCAGCATCCTCGGCATTTACGGGTGGCACCGCTACTTCATCGTCTATCAGTACATGAAGAACAAGGACCGGGTGCCTGGACCGCCCCCGGTTGTGACTGATTGGCCGGTCGTCACCATCCAATTGCCCATCTACAACGAAATGTACGTTGTGGACCGCCTGATCGACTCCGTCTGCGAAATCGACTATCCGCAGGAACTGCTCGAGATTCAGGTGCTCGACGACTCGACGGACGAGACGCGCGAGATCGCGGAGCTGGCTGTCCGCCGGCTGACGTCGCGCGGATTCGACATCAAGTACATCCACCGGGTGGACCGCACGGGTTACAAGGCGGGCGCACTCGAGGCGGGGCTCAAGGCCGCGCGAGGCGAGTTCATCGCCATTTTCGACGCGGATTTCACGCCGCCAGCCGACTTCCTGCGGGAGACGGTGCCCCATTTCACGACGAACGATCGCGTGGCGGTCGTCCAGGCGCGCTGGGGCCACATCAATCAGGGCTACTCGCTGCTGACCAAGGTGCAGGCGATCCTGCTCGACGGCCACTTCGTGCTCGAGCACGGCGGCCGGAACCGGTCGGGCTGCTTCTTCAACTTCAACGGCACCGCGGGCGTGTGGCGCCGAATCGCCATCGAGGACGCCGGCGGCTGGCAGCACGACACGCTCACGGAAGATCTGGATCTCAGCTACCGTGCGCAGTTGCGTGGCTGGGAGTTCCGCTTCCTGCCGGATCTCGTGACGCCGGCGGAAGTGCCGGTCGAGATGAACGCCTTCAAATCGCAGCAGCACCGCTGGGCGAAGGGCTCCATCCAGACGTGCCGCAAGCTGCTGCCGTACATCCTGATGGCCGACCTGCCGCTCAAGGTGAAGGTCGAGGCGTTCTTCCATCTCACGGCGAACTTCAACTACCTGCTGATGATTGCGCTGTCGGCCCTCATGTTCCCGGCGATGGTCGTCCGGTACGAAATGGGCTGGACCGAGATGCTGCTCATCGACATCCCGCTGTTCGCGGCGGCCACATTGTCGGTGTTCAATTTCTATCTCATCAGCCAGCGTGAGGTGTATCCCGACTGGCGTTCTCGCGTCCGGTATCTGCCGGTCGTCATGGCGATTGGCATCGGCCTGGCCGTGAACAACGCCAAGGCGGTCCTCGAAGCGCTCTTTGGCGAGCCTGGGGAGTTCACGCGCACACCGAAATACGGCATCCGTCAGGGGCAGGACGACTGGCAGCACAAGAAGTATCACCAGGCGATGCCTATTCAGCCCTTCGTGGAACTGGCGTTCGGTCTCTACTTCACAGCGACCGTGTTCTACGCGCTGGCCAATGGCATCTACGGCACGCTGCCGTTCCTGATCCTGTTCCAGTTCGGATTCCTCTACATGGGCCTCACCTCGATCTTCCAGCAGTTCAAGAGCGACGACGTCCTCGTCAAGGCCGCGCAGACGGCCGGCGGCAAGTAGCGCCGACATGTCGACTGACGCCAAACCCAAGGCAGGTCTCGAAGACGTCGTCGCGGGCGAGTCCGCGATCTGTTTTCTCGACGGCGACCGCGGCATCCTCGCCTATCAGGGCTACGACATCCACGATCTCGCGGACGCCGAGCGTGGCGTCTCGTTCGAGGAGTGCTGCTATCTCCTCTGGCATGGTCGCTTGCCGACCCGAGCGGAGCTCGGAGACCTGCAGACGCAGTTGGCCGCCGCGCGGATTCTGCCCGAACCGATTCTTCGCGCGATGAAGATGTTGCCGCCGGTCGACGGCATGGACGCGTTGCGGACGCTCACGTCGATGCTGGGGCACTACGACCGCGACACGACCGAGAAGACACCACAGGCGAACTATCGCAAGGCCGTGCGGCTCACGGGCCAGCTCGCGTCGATTGTCGCGACCTGGGGCCGGATGGCGGCCGGAAGCGGGCACATCGATCCGGATCCCGCGCTCGGGCACGCCGCGAACTTTCTCTACATGCTTACGGGCCGGCGCCCGAATGCGATGGAATCGCGGGCGTTCGACGTCTCGCTCGTGCTCCACGCCGATCACGAGCTGAACGCGTCGACGTTCGCGGCCCGCGTCGCCGCAGCCACCCTCACCGACATCCACTCGGCCATCGTCGGCGCCATCGGCGCGCTCAAGGGACCGCTCCACGGCGGTGCGAATGCCGAGGTCATGAAGATGCTGCTCGAGATCGGACGCGACGCCGGCGCCGACCGCGCCGAGGCTTTCGTCAAGGGCAAGCTCGCGCGCAAGGAAAAGATCTCGGGGTTTGGCCATCGCGTGTACCACACGGAAGATCCGCGGGCCACGCACTTGCGCCGCTTCTCGAAGTCGCTCGGCGAGAAGGCCGGCGAGCCGCAGTGGTTCGAGATGTCCCAGCGCATCGAGGCGCTGGTGAAGGCCGACAAGAAGCTGAATCCCAACGTCGACTTCTATTCGGCGACGATGTTCTATTCGCTGGGGATTCCGATCGACCTCTACACGCCGATCTTCGCCGTCAGCCGCATCTCCGGCTGGACGGCGCACGTCCTCGAGCAGTACGCGAACAACCGCCTCATCCGCCCGCGCACCGACTACATCGGGCCGCCGTATCCGCAGGTCGTGCTGCCGCTCGACCAGCGGTGAGCCGATCCTGTCGGAGGGCGGCGCGGCATTGACGTCCTAAGACAAAAGGACCGATCGACGGCCTCACCGCTGGAACGCGTACGAGATCTTCACGAAGAACTGGCGCGACGAGGGCTTCAGCCGATCGAGGTCGGTGAGTTCGCGGTCGTCGCCGTACCCCACGAACAGCACGGACTGCCAGTTGATCTTGTAGGCCAGGAGCGCTGACGCGGATAACCTGCCGTCTCGCGTGTTGACGGTGCTCACGTACAGCCGGGGATCGCGCGTCGTGGACACATACTGGCCGATGACCCGCGTGAAAAAGCTCGCCGTGAAGTTGTAGGTGCCCCGAATGCGCGACACGCGCGACACGAACACCTGGCCGATCGAGCCGGACGTGCGGTCGAGCGCGAGCGCACGGCGATTCTGTACTGCCTCAATCTCCAGGTGATTGGTGGGGTTGATCCGGGCGTAGAGATTGATGGTTGCCCCTCGCCCCGGACGCGCGTTCGCGAAATCGATCTCCTGGCCTGCCGTGCCATCGATCGACAGTTGGGCCACACGAGGCGACGGGCTGAACTGCAGCACATACCCGAACTGCCGACGCGTGAACAGTTCGGCACCCGCCCGCGCGCGGTCGTTGACCATCCGCAGTTGCACGAAGCCATTCCACTTCACGTCCATTCCGAATCCGGGCGTCAGGCTGGCTTCGACCACACGGCCATCGTGGTCGATCTGACGATCCGCGTTCACGAAGGTCCGCAGCCGGCGGACGAGGCCCTGCGGCCGAAACGTCCACCCCGAACTTCCGGACGTGTCACGCACGCCGACCTGCGGCACGAACCCCGTATCGGCCCGGAAGCCCTGGCTCAGGTCCTTGTGCTCGACGCTCGCGTCGAAGTGCGCGGTGCTGTGGCTCCATGAGGCGTCGACCGCATGTCCCGTGAGCGAGCGGCCAGTCCACTCGTCCGCGAGGTCCGGTCGATTCGGTGTCAGCGTGTCGCTGAAGAGCCACTGGCCGGTCACGACCTCGTTGCGCCAACGCCATTGGAAGTCGGGCCCGACCACGCGGTTGTGCCCCTGTCCATCGTGTGCTTCGCGATCGGTGGCGAGAACGCTGACGAACGACCGGCCAATCTCGCGCCGGGCACGGGCGATCATCACGTACGCCCCCGTCGCTTGATCGATGAGATCGGATCCATTCACGCCCGGCACGACCACGCTGCCGCCACCCTTGTCGTCGGCGACGAGCGCGGTATAGCTCACGCCATGCGACTTGCCTGTGAGTCGCGTGCCCCATCGGGGCGCGGTGATCGTGCGTGTGTAGACGGCCTGGATGGGCGTATGAAGCAGATTGACGTCCTCCAGAAAGAACGGACGCTTCTCGCTGAAGAACAGGGCGAACCGCTCGTTGGTGGAAATCTGCGCGGTGTCGGACTCAATCTGCGAGAAGTCCGGGTTGGCCGTGACATCCACGACGTTGTCGGCGTCGGGCGTCCACTTCACGTCGAACCCCGCGCGAGTCCTGGTCCCTCCGCCGACAAGGGGCGAGCCGGGTCCGTCCCCCGGTTCGGATTGTTGCGCCGCTGACGCGTAGGGCGCGGCGACGATGTGTCCGCCATGCGGAAGCCCTTCAAGTCCTACGAGCGTGTTCGCCCGGCAGACGAAGCAGTTGCCGCCGCGCGGCAGCTTCGCGGAGAAGATCTGATAGCGAAAATCGCGGGGATAGTTCCGGTACAGCAGGACGCCCCACGTTTGCGGGTCAGCGCTCCGGTAGCGGAGCGACGAAAACGGCACCCGGATTTCCAGCGTCCAGCCGTGATCGGTGATGCGTCCCGCGGCGTCCCAGAAGTAGTCGGGCGACGAGTCTTCCCCTGAGGCATCGTCCGTGTCGGCGTCGTACTGGACGCCACGCGGCGTGGCGAGCAGCAGGACGCCGCTGTGCCCGTCGTTCCGTGTGTCGAGAATGATGCCGCCGTAGTCGGTTGCGTTGCCGCTGATGTTGTCGCGGTCGGAAAGCGGCGCGCGAATCTGCGATGGGTTGGGGTCGTCGAACTCGAACGCGGCGTACAGGAACCGGTCGTCGTAGGCGAGGTACCCGACGCTCTTCACCTTGGGTTCGACGCTGTCGCCGGGATTCGTCTCGTACCAGCGATCGATCCGCTCGGCATGGCGCCAGGCCTCTTCGGACAGATTGCCATCGACGGTGATCGGTCCCGTGAGTCGCGCGATCTTGAGTCGGTCCCCCGAGAGTGCGGTTTGTGCGGACGCCGCCGGCGCTCCGGCCAACCCGACACATACGGCCGCGCATGCCAGCAGACTGAGACGACGCATGGCGGATGGGACGAAGTCGCGCGACGATGAGTTCATGATGCGATGACGAGCGGTCAATATCATATGAGCGTTGCGGAATTGGCGGTGCGTTTGGCAGGGCGAGGGACGGGCACCGTGGCAGCGACTTCCGGTCCCGCGGACGGCGATGATGCCGCTGCGGGCGTGGAAGAATAGGCAGGCGTATGACGACGACCATCGACGGACTTCACGCGCACGACATCCCTGGCCGCCTCTCGCTCGTCACCGGCGAAGCCGGTCTGCCAAAGGCTGTCGTGACCACGGATATGAGCACCGCCGAGGTCTACCTCCACGGCGCGCACATCACGCACTTCCAGAAGCACGGCGACGAGCCGTTGTTGTTCGTCAGCCGAGAGAGCCGCTTCGGACCGGGCGTGCCGATTCGCGGGGGCATTCCGATTTGTCATCCGTGGTTTGGGCCACGGGACGGTGGCCCGGCTCATGGCCTGGCGCGGCTCGGCGAGTGGCGTTTCGCTGGCGCGTCCGCCGGGGCGGACGGCAGCGTCACGCTCCGCCTCGGCCTGCCACCGCTCTCCGGCGAGTGGAGTTCGCTCGACACCTCGCTCACGATCACCGTCTCCGACGCGTTGACCATGGCGTTGATGACGAGGAACAGAGGCGCCGACCTGGTTCGGGTCGAGAGCTGCCTGCACACCTATTTTCGGGTGGGAGACATCGACGCGGTCACCCTGACGGGCCTGGAAGACGCGCCCTTCGACGACTTCGCGTTCGGCGCCGGTGGGGCCCGTCGAGTCGAACACGATCCAACCCTGCGCATCTTCCAGGAGACCAACCGGGTCTACCCGGACAACGCGAACACGGTCGAGATTCACGACAGTAGCCTTGGTCGTGTCATCCGCATCGAGAAATCCGGATCGCACTCGACTGTCGTCTGGAATCCGTGGACGACGCAGAAGATGCCCGACGATTTCGATCAGGCGGAACACCGGCAGATGGTGTGTGTGGAGTCGGGCAACGTGAAGCAGAACGCCGTGATGCTCGGTCCGGGTGAGACGACGACGTTGACGGTTGTTGTCAGTAGCGTGCGCGTGGCCGTCGAAGACGGCCCGCTGCGGCCCTGAGCGGACAACCTGATCCGCCTGACCTTTTGCGGACCCTGCATACGAAAAGGTGAGACACTGGGCCCGATTCGCGAAAAGGGGCGCCGAGCCCATGACTGGGAGCCTGTGATGGCGATTGATTTCACGTTGAATGGCAAGCGTCAGTCGGTGGACGTGCCGGCCAATATGCCCCTGCTCTGGGTGCTGCGCGATACGATCGGACTGACCGGCACGAAGTTCGGGTGCGGGATCGGACAGTGTGGCGCGTGCACGGTGCACATCGACGGTCAGGCCACGAAGTCGTGCCAGACCAACGCGTCTGCCGCTGCCGGCAAGCGCATCACGACGATTGAGGGGTTGTCGTCCGATCGGACACATCCCGTGCAACGCGCGTGGATCGAAATCGACGTTCCGCAGTGCGGCTACTGCCAGTCTGGCCAGATCATGGCGGCCGCCGCGCTCATTGCCCAGACGCCCAAGCCGACCGACGCGGACATCGACACCGCCATGCAGGGGAACATCTGCCGCTGCTCGACGTATCGCGCCATGCGCGCCGCCATTCACCGCGCGGCTGAACTCACGGCGAACGGCGGCCGCTCATGAGCGTCGTCATCGTCAATCGCCGCCAGTTCCTCACCACCAGCGCGGCCGCCGCGGGCGGTCTTCTCGTCGGCTTCACGCTGCCAGGACGGACGGCCGTCGCCGCGATTGCACAAGGCAGCGCATCGTCGTTGCCCCTCAACGCGTTCGTGCACATCGGCACGGATGATCTCGTCACCCTCATCATCCACAAGTCCGAGATGGGGCAGGGGACGGTCACCTCGCTGTCGATGTTGATCGCCGAGGAACTCGAGTGCCGGTGGGAGAGCATCCGCAACGAGTTTGCGCCGGTTGAACCGGCGTACGGCGTCATCGGGGTCTACGGCAGCAACAGCATCAGAACGTCCTGGCAGCCGTTGCGCCTGGCCGGGGCGACGGCTCGCGAGATGCTCGTGTCGGCGGCGGCCGAGCGATGGGGCGTCGATCGTTCGCTGTGCCACGCGGAGAACGGCACGGTCGTCAATCGTTCATCCGGTGCGCGCCTGACCTACGGGGCGTTGGCCGAGGCCGCTGCGAAGCTGCCCGTGCCAGCGACGCCTGCGCTGAAGTCCCCATCAGCGTTCAAACTGATTGGGTCGTCGCCGAAGCGGCTCGACACGCCCGCCAAAGTGGATGGCAGCGCGACGTTCGGTATCGACGTGCGCCTGCCGGGCATGCTCTACGCGGTCGTCGCGCGAAGCCCGGTGTTCGGCGGCAAGCTGTCGAGCGTCGACGCGACCAAGGCGAAAGCCATCCCTGGCGTGAAGCAGGTTCTGCAGGTGTCGACCGGCGTGGCCGTGATTGCCGAGAACACGTGGAGCGCCATGGAAGGGCGCCGCGCGCTCACCCTCACGTGGGACGAGGGCCCGAATGCGTCGGCGTCGAGCGCGGGCATTCGGGAGTTGTTCGTGAAGCTCGCGGCCCAGCCGGGCGCCGAGGCGGCGCGCGTGGGCGATCCCGCCGCTGCACTCGCGTCCGCCGCCAAACGTGTGGATGCCGTGTATGAAGCGCCCTACCTCGCGCACGCGCCGATGGAGCCGCTGAACTGCGTGGCGCACGTGACCGCCAGTAGTTGCGAGGTGTGGGTATCGACGCAGGCCCAGACGTCAGCACGCGACATCGCGGCTCGCGCGAGCGGTGTGCCGCCGGTAAACGTGAAGGTGCACACGCTCTTCCTCGGCGGCGGGTTCGGCCGCCGGGCGCAGGTCGATTACATCGGCGAGGCGGTGGAGATTGCCAAGGCGCTCAACGTACCGGTGAAGGTGACCTGGTCCCGTGAGGACGACATTCGGCACGACCTGTATCGACCGGCGTCCTACGTGCAGTTTTCTGGCGGCTTGGATGTGGAGGGGTGGCCCGTCGCGATCACGGCGCGCGTCGTCTGTCCGTCGTTCGGCTTCAGCCGCGGCGGCGTCGATGGGACCGCCGTCGAAGGTATTACGCCGAATCCCTATCAACTCCCGAACTTCCTGGTCGAGTACCAGCGCGCGGATGCCGGCATACCCACCACGTACTGGAGGTCGGTCGGGTACTCGCAAAACACATTCTTCCTCGAGGCCTTCATCGACGAACTCGCCGCGGCAGGTGGGAAGGATCCGCTGGAGGTGCGGCGCCGGCTGCTCGCGGGTTCGCCACGGATGCTGGCCGCGCTGAATCTGGCAGCGTCCAAGGCTGGCTGGGGCTCGGCGCTGCCGGCCGGTCGCGCGCGCGGCCTGTCGGTGGTGAACAACATCGGGAGCTTCACCGCGCAGGTGGCTGAAGTGTCCGTTGACGCGGGCGTTGTTCACGTTCATCGCGTGGTGTGTGCTGTCGACTGCGGTGCGGTCGTCAACCCCGCCGGCGTCGAGTCACAGATCATCAGCGGCATCGGCACCGGCCTGTCCGCAGCGCTCAAGGATGGCATCACGATCGACGCGGGACGCGTCGTGCAGGGGAACTTCAACAACTACCGCGTGATGAAGATGCCAGAGGCGCCGGTTATCGACGTCCACACCGTGCCGAGCCAGAGCGCGCCAGGCGGTATCGGCGAGGCGTCCACGCCGGGCATCGCCCCGGCAGTCGCCAACGCGATATTTGCCGCGACCCGGAAACGAGTGCGCGTGTTGCCCATCCGGCTCGACGCGTAGACGCGTTCCCCTCCGCCCTACCAACTTCGCCCGGGCCAGATGCGTTCGAGGTAGGCGCTGAGCGCCGCCTCGAACTGCGCCATGCTGGCGAAGCGCCGGGCCGGCTCCGTCTCGAGCGCTCGGAGCAGGGCACTCCTGAGGTCCGGGTCGAGATCGCGATCAGCCTTGACGCGCCTGCGAACGTCCATCCCGGCCGTCCAATGACGTCCTGCCAGCAGCGTGTACAGCACCGCACCCACCGAGAAGACGTCTGACCGCCCATCGAGGGACTGGCGCCCGACCTCCGGCGCTGAGTAACCGGCCGTGGTGGGCGGGTTGTAGCCGACGTCCATCGAATGGCGGCGCTGGTCGTATGACGATTCGAAATCGATGATACGAACGACGGGTTTGTCAGTGCCCGTGCGATAGAGCACGTTCATCGGGTTCAGATCGACATGCACGATGTCCAGGTCGTGGAGCGCGCGGAGGGCTCTGGCGATCTCGATCCCGATGCGAAGATTTCGGACCAGCATCGCCGGCTCGGCCTCGGTGCCGATGATGGTCGCGAGAGGGAACTCGTCGAACAACGAGGTGATCAGAAACCGGCGGCTGTCCGGCAATCGTCCGTGATCGTGGACGAACGGGAAGTAGCGCGATTCAGGCAACCGCTCATTGATCGCCGACAGGCTGTTCAGCTCGTTGTCGAGGTCGCGCTCGTACACCAGGCCGGGTTTGGACGTCACCTTGATCAGGACGTTGACGGGATTGTGACGCTCGCGCGCGGTGAACAGGTGATGCCTGCCTCGGCCGTGCGAGTCGTGTCCGCGGCGCTCCGGCGCGAGCCACAGCAGGTTCTTGTACCGATCGAACGGTGGCGATGAGGCGTCGATGGAGAGTGGCGCGGACCTCGGCATGCGCGTGGCCTCACACGAGTATCGCAGGTCGCCGAGATGGCTCCGAGTGCTAGGCCGGGCTCTGGGGGCCGGGCGGTTCCCGCTTGAGCGTCAGGATGAGGATGCCCGCCAATGCCAGGGACCCGGCCAGATAGAGCATCGCGCCCGTGAACGAACCGCTCTGCTGCTTGACCCAGCCGGTGATGTAGGGGCCGACGAACCCGCCGAGGTTGCCCACCGAGTTGATCATGCCCACGGCGCCCGCCGCCGCGGGTCCTGACAGGAACGTGGTCGGATATGCCCACCAGACCGCCATCGGTGCATAAGTCCCGATGGCCGCGAGCACCAGGAAGATGTAGTACACCCAGGGCGCGTGCACCAAGCCGCCGGCCCCGACCGCGAATGCCGCAAGAAACATGTGCGAGGCGCCGTGCCAGCGTTTCTCGTTGCGCGTCGACGATGAATGTGCGGTGTAGGCGGATGCGAGCAGGGAAATCAGCATCGCGACCGCGAACATCTGCCCGATGAAGGCGTTCGACCAGCCAGAAACATCCTTGAGCGCGGTCGGCATCCAGTAGTTGAAGCCCCAGAATCCGGTGATCCAGAGGAAGTACGTGAGGCAGAGCTTCAACACCTCCCGGTCTTTGAGGGCCTGCCACACGGTGTAGGCACGAGCGGACGTCGCCGCGAGGATTTCCTGTTCGTATTGCTCGGTGAGGAAGCGCTTCTCCGCCTCCGTCAGCCAGCGCGCGTCGCGTGGCCGGTCTGCCATCCAGAAGATCACGATGACGCCGAACAGCACGGCTGGCACCGCCTCGATCAGGAAGAGCACCTGCCATCCCGCGAACCCGAAGAGAGGAACCCCGACGAGCCAGCCCGCCAGTGGCGCGCCGATGATCGCAGAGATCTGCAGGGACGTCAGAAGCAGACCAATGGCTCGGGCGCGACCGCGGGCCGGGAACCAGCGCGGAATGCAGGTGGCGTACATCACGGGGTACAGGCTCGCTTCCGCAACCCCCAGCAGGAACCGGAGCAGATAGAACTGCCAGGCCGTGTGCATGAAGGCCATCAACGCCGAGACGAGGCCCCAGGTGACCATGATCCGCGCCAGCCACATGCGCGGGCTGTAGCGTTCCGCGATGAGGGCGCCGGGAATCTCGAAGAGAAAGTAGCCCGCGAAGAAGATGCCCGCGCCGAGGCCGAAAGCCCGCGAATCGAAACCTAGCGCCGCATTCATCGTCAGCGCCGCGTAACTGATGTTCACGCGGTCGAGATAGGCGATGACCGAGATGATGAACAGCGGCAGGACGATGTTGACGTAGGCTTTTCGCCTGGCGCTGGCCTCGACGGCCGCGATGTCCGTGTGCATTCCGGTGCCGGCGCGCCCCAGGCCGTGACTTGGTCCTGTGCGATGTCGTGAGTCTATAACGCGCACGCGCTCGTCCCTCGGCCGCTGGGGAACGCCGACACCGACGAGGCTGGAGGCGCCAGGCCGCATCGACGCGTTGGTGAACAACGCCGGGGTCGCTGTGGCCGGTAGCCCCGCAAGCCCCAGTGCGAGGCCATCGCGGGCCTCGCTGTCGACACGAAGCCACTCCCCGCCTTGACCGCCGCGAAGTGACGCCATGAGCCCGAACGGGGCATCCGGGACGGGCGCCGCCAAGAACCGGCATAATAGAGCGATTCGTTCCGCATGGACCCACGTTTTATCCGAAATTTCTCGATAATCGCCCACATCGACCACGGCAAGTCGACGCTGGCAGACCGTTTCCTGGAGTTCACCGGCGCGTTGCAGGCGCGCGAGATGGAGGCCCAGGTTCTCGACAGCATGGACCTCGAGCGTGAGCGCGGGATCACGATCAAGGCGCACGCCGTCCGGCTCACCTACAACGCCCAGAACGGCCAGACCTACGTCCTCAACCTCATCGATACCCCGGGTCACGTGGACTTCTCGTATGAGGTCACGCGGTCGCTGTCGGCCTGCGAGGGCGCCCTGCTGCTCGTGGACGCCTCGCAGGGGGTTGAAGCCCAGACGCTGGCAAACGCGTATCTCGCCATCGAGAACAACCTCGAGATCATCCCGGTCATCAACAAGATTGATCTGCCAGGCGCCCAGCCGGATGAGGCGCGGCGTCAGATCCAGGACATCATCGGACTCGATGCCGACGATGCCATTCTGGCGAGCGGCAAGGAGGGGACCGGCGTTGCCGAGATCCTCGAGGCGATCGTGCACCGGCTGCCGCCGCCGACGGGCGTGGCCTCGGCTCCCTTGAAGGCGCTGATTTTCGACTCCTGGTACGACCCGTACCGAGGCGTCGTCATTCTCATCCGCGTGATCGATGGCGTCATCAAGTCCGGCATGAAGATCCGGCTGATGGCCGGCGGCCAGGAGTACCAGGCGGAGCAACTGGGCGTGTTCTCACCCAAGCCCGTGCCGGTCGACGAACTCGGCGTGGGTGAAGCCGGCTTCATGGTGGCCAACATCAAGAACGTGGCCGATGCCAAGATCGGCGACACCATCACCGAAGTCGCGCGACCGACGCTGACGCCATTTCCCGGCTTCAAGGAACTGAAGCCGATGGTGTTCGCGGGCCTGTACCCCGTCGAAGGTTCCAAGTACACGGAACTCCGGGAGGCGCTCGAGAAGCTGCGTCTGAACGATGCGTCGTTCTTCTTCGAACCGGAGACCTCGGCTGCCCTCGGATTCGGGTTTCGCTGCGGCTTCCTCGGCCTGCTGCACATGGAAATCGTGCAGGAGCGGCTCGAGCGCGAGTTCGATCAGGATCTGATCACGACGGCGCCGGGCGTGCTGTACCGGGTGACCACGACTGATGGGGTAGTGCAGGAAATCGACAGTCCGTCCAAGCTCCCCGACGTCTCCCGCATCCGCCAGATTGAAGAACCGATCATCACCGCGACGATGCTGACGCCGTCGGAGTTCGTGGGCGGGATTTTGGAGCTCTGTCAGGAGAAGCGCGGCATCCAGAAGGGCATGGACTACGTCTCGAAGGATCGCGTCCTCGTGACCTACGAGTTGCCGTTCAACGAGGTCGTGCTCGACTTCTATGATCGTCTGAAGACCATTTCGCGCGGCTATGCCTCGCTCGACTATCACGTCACTGGCTACTGGGCGTCGCCGCTCGTCAAGCTCGACATCCTGGTCAACGGCGACCCGGTCGACGCACTTTCGATCATCGTCCACGAGGACAACGCGTATCCGCGCGGGCGCGCGCTGGCGGCGAAGATGCGCGAGCTGATCCCGCGGCAGATGTTCGAGATCGCGATCCAGGCGACGATTGGCAGCAAGGTGATCGCGCGCGAGTCGGTGCGCGCGCTGCGAAAGAACGTGCTCGCCAAGTGCTATGGCGGCGACATCTCGCGCAAGCGCAAGCTGCTCGAGAAACAGAAGGAAGGCAAGAAGCGGATGAAACGCGTCGGCCGCGTCGAGATTCCGCAGGAGGCCTTCCTGGCCGTCCTCAAGATCGGGCAGGGTGAGTGATGAAGAAGTCCGTTGCGCGCGAGTACTTCGAGTCCCTCGTGATTGCGGTCATCCTGGCGCTCTTCGTTCGCACCTGGGTGTTCCAGGCGTTCAAGATTCCGACGGGCTCGATGGAGAACAACCTGCTGATTGGCGATCACCTGATTGTCAACAAGATGCAGTTCGCGCCCACGATGACCCGCGCCGAGGCGCTGCTGATGCCGCGGCGCGACATCCGTCGCGGCGACGTCATCGTTTTCAAGTTCCCGCAGGAGCCCGATCGCGACTTCATCAAACGGGTGATCGGTCTGCCGGGCGATCGCCTCGAGCTGCATCGTAAGAAGGTTCACATCAACGGCACACCGATCGAGGAGCCCTACGTCCATTTTCTCGAACCTCCATCGACCAGCGGACCGCCAAGGACCGACGATGTGCGGGAGGAATACGGTCCGATTACGGTGCCCGCGCACCAGTACTTCATGATGGGCGACAACCGCGATAACTCCGAGGACAGCCGCTACTGGGGCTTCATGCCGGAGTCGTACGTGAAGGGGCAGGCGCTGTTCATCTACTTTTCGCTCGATGACCAGGCCACGAAGGTCCTCGGCGGCGTTCGGTGGAGCCGGCTGCTCAATCGCGTGCGCTGAGGCCGCCTCCCGGCGCGCGTGAGTCGGTGCTGGCGCAAGAGCCGCGTGAGTGCCTCCAGAGGCAGGGACTCCCGCCGGGGCTTCTTATGTTCGTGGGGTGTCGGAAACAATCACCGCAACAGACGTTGTCGTGCAGCGCCGGGCGTCAGTCCGACAACCTGAATCACCTTGTTCCTGGTGGTGTGGCCGGCCACCACGGAGACCGCACTTTTCGACACGTCGAGGGCGTCAGCCAGCACCCGCACGACCGCGTCGTTGGCGGCGTGATCCACCGGTGGAGCCGTGACGCGCACGAGGAGCCGGCTGTCGCGAAGGCCGGCGACGAGATCTTTTGAAGACCGCGGGATCACGCGGACGTCGATGCGGGTACCGGAGGGGCCAGCGTGAAACGGCCCCGCAGGGGCCGGAACGCTCATGCCGGCGGCGACGGGCGGCCGCCGAAGATCGCGCTGCCGACGCGCACGATCGTCGCGCCTTCCTCGATGGCGATCTCGAAGTCGTGGCTCATGCCCATCGACAAGTCGCGCAGGCGATCGGCGGGCACGCCGTTGGAGACGAGCGCGTCACGCAGTTCGCGCAACTGTCGAAACCACGGGCGGGAGTCCTCCGCCTGAGCCGGAATCGGGGGCACGAGCATCAGTCCGCGCAGATCGAGCGCGCGGCTTTCGAGCGCCGCATCGATCAGGGGCCGCAGCGTCGATATGGCTGCGCCGTGTTTCGTGGTTTCGTTGGCCAGGTCAGCCTGAAGCAGGACCGACCGCCGCATCCCGAGCTCTGCTGCGGCCATGTCAACCTTGCTCAGCAGATCGAGGCTGTCGATCGACTCGATCCACGCACACGCCGTGACGGCTTTTCGGGCTTTGTTGGACTGCAGGTGGCCGATCAGATGCCATTCCAGATCGAGATTGGCCAGGGCATCGATCTTCGGGAGCATCTCCTGGACGCGGTTTTCGCCGAAGACGCGTTGGCCGGCCGAGGCGGCGGCGCGCACGTGTTCGGGACCGAACGTCTTGGAGACGGCGACGAGGGTAATGCTGGCGGGAGAGCGGCCGGCACGATCCGCCGCCGTGTGAATGCGGCGGCGGATCGTGTCGAGACTACGGGCGATGCCGTCGTCCGGCATGCCTATTTCATGCTGTCGAGAATCGACTTGGCCGTTGGGGCATTCGGACCGGTTGGCGCGAGCTTCAGATACGTCTCGAGCGCCGCCTTGGCGTCCGGCAGCTTGCCTTCGTTCACGAGGCACATCCCGTAGTAGTACTGCGCCTCGGCCATGGTCGGGTTCGCCTGCACGGCCTTCGAGAACTGTTCCTTGGCCTCGGCGATCTTGCCCTGATTCCAGAAGATGACGCCCGAGTTGTACGCCGCGTTCGCGTCCACCGGGCCGCCGCTTGCCGCGCGAAGCTCGATCGCCTTGGCGCTCGCCTTGCCGGCGTCGTCGAACTTCTTCTGCGTGTTGTACAGGATGGCCAGGCCGTCGTAGGCGTCGGCCGACTTCTCGTCGAGGGTGAGCGCCTGTTTGTAGGCCGCTTCGGCCTTCTCGAAGTCCGTCTTCTTGGTGTAGACGTCGCCCAGACGCAGGAAGCAGTCCGTGCACTTGTCGACCTTGGTCGTGGCTTCCGTCAGCTTGGCGATGGCCGTGTCGTAATCATTGGCCGCAAGCGCAGCGTTTGCTTCCTGCAGTACCTTCTTGGCTTCCGCCGCCTTCTTCGGATCGCCGGCCGGGGCGCCGGCTGCCCCTGCAGCCGCACGCAGCACGATGTCGGCCACCGGCTTGGCGCCGCCGAGGGCCACTTCGACGTTCTGCAGCCCGCCGCTCAGCCCGCCCTTCTTGGCCGTGATGTTCCATCGGCCGCCGACGGCGATCAGGCCGGCGCGTGTCCACGTGCCGTTCTTGTCCGTCTTCACCGTGAAGTGGAAATTCTGCTCGCCGTTGAAGTCGAGCATGACGTCCGCATCGGGGACGGGCTTGCCGGCCTCATCGAAGACCTTGCCCGTCAGCGATCCCAGCTGCGCATACGCTGGGGTTGCCGCAACGACCAGGGCCGCCATACAAAGACCAGCCACCAGACTCAGGGCCGTAAACCGACGGATCATTGCTGCCTCCATACGACTCGTGCTCATTCTGGCCAACGCTCCAGCGCGGCCGGGATTCAGGTCTCGAAGTTGAAATTCACCCTTCGGAGTTACTCCAAGTCTACACCGGCGTCCGCGCCCTGGTGGCCGGTACTCCCTCCCAGAAACCGCCGGACTCGATCCAGGTCCCGGGTGACTGGTGCGGGCGGCATTGAAGCCAGAAACCGCCGGCCGTAGCTCATCCGGGTGAGTCGGGGATCGAGCACCGCCAGGACGCCACGATCGGTCCGGGTACGAATCAGACGACCGAGACCCTGCAGCAGTGTCAGCGTGGCCAGGGGCACCTGGTACTCGGCGAACGGCTGTCCCCCTCGCGCCTCGATCGCGCGAATGCGTGCCGACACGAGCGGATCGGCGGGTGAGGCGAACGGCAGGCGATCGATGATCACGCAACTGAGGGATTCCCCGACGACGTCGATACCCTGCCAGAAACTCGATGTCGCCAGGAGCACGGCATTCGGCGTGGCCCGGAAATCACGCAGCAGCGCCGGGCGTGGTGCGGTGCCCTGGACGAGCATTGGCCATGGGAGCCGCGTGGCCAGCCGATCCCGCACTTCGTGCATGGCCGCGTAGGACGTGAACAGCACGAACGCGCGGCCGCTCGTGCACCCGAGCAGCGCCTCGATCGCGTCGGCCGCCGCTGCGTTGTACTCGCGGGACCGCGGATCGGGCATCTCCTCTGGGAGATACAGCACGGCCTGTGTCTTGAAATCGAATTCCGACGGCACGCGGACGGTGCCGGCATCCGGCACGCCGAGGCGGCCACACGCGTAATCGAACGTGCCTTCGACCGTGAGTGTCGCCGAGGTCAACACGGTTGCGTGACGCCCTGTTCCGAGAATCGCGTCGCGGATGATCGCGGATGCATCGATGGGCGCCGCCCGCAGCATCACGCTACGCCCGCGAATTTCGACGAAGTGTACGTAGCGCGCGTCGTCGGCCGCCGTGAGTGTCTCGAGGTCGTCGGCGATGGCGGCGGCCCTGGTGCGGATGCGGGCGATGTCGTCCGTCGCGGTTGCCGCGTCGGGCAGCCCGGAGATGACGCGGGCCAGGGCTCCGGCGAGTTCCCTGCGAGCCTCGCCGAGTTGAGCGACCATGTCAGGAGTCAGCAACACGCGGTCACCACCAGTCCGCGCCCGGGCCTCGAATCGCAGGCCGTCGAACAGCCGGCGCGAGGCTGCCTGCACATCCGCCAGCGCCATCGCGGGCGCCGCACCCAGCCGCGCCGCGAGCATCCCGATGGCCGCCGACGCGTCGCGCGTGAACTCGTCGATCCGGTGCGTGCCCAGGGCAATCCCGAAATACTGCGTGGCCACATCCTCGAGTTGATGCGCTTCGTCGATGACGAGTAAATCGGCGTCGGGCAGCACCTCGCCGAACTCGCCCTGCCGCACCGACGCGTCGGCACAGAGCAGGTGGTGATTGACGATCACGAGCTCGGACTCGGCGGCGCGTTCGCGCATGCGCGTGACGAAGCACTCGGAGTACTGCGCACAGTCCCGACCCAGACACTGCTCGCTCGTGGCCGTCAGCTCCCACCAGAGCGGGAGGTCATCCGGCATGTCGTCGATCTCGGCCCGATCCCCGGTCGCGGTCTCTGACGCCCACTCGCCGATGTGCTCGAGCCATCGGCGATCGGATGCCGGCAGACCCGCCGCGGCTTCGGAGAGTCGGATGAAGCGATGCCGGCAGAGGTAGTTCGAGCGCCCCTTCATGTACGTGGCGTGAATGGGCCGGCCGAATGCCTGCGCCAGGGCGGGGATGTCTTTGTGGAAGATCTGATCCTGCAGGTTGCGTGTGCCCGTGGAAATGAGCACGCGCCGGCCCGCGAGGACCGCGGGAATCAGATACGCCAGCGTCTTGCCGGTGCCGGTGCCCGCTTCGGCGAGCAGCGTGCCGCCGTCCTGGAACGCCAGCGCAATCCGCCGGGCGAGCGCGCGCTGCCCGGGCCGCGGCTCGAATCCCTCGAACAGGGAGGCGAGCGGACCCTCGTCCGGATCGAAGACCGCTTCGACCCGGCCGACTAGTGAGCCAGTGTCGGGTAGAGCGGGAACTTCCGGCACAGCGCTTCGACGTCGGCGCGTACGGCTTGGAGCGTCGCGTCGTCCTCGGGCGACGCGAGCGCGCGCGCGATCAGCGCGGCGATCGTGTCCATCTCGGGCTCGCGCATGCCGCGCGTGGTCACGGCCGGCGTGCCGACGCGGATGCCGCTCGCGACCATCGGCGGGTTCTTATCGAACGGGATGGCGTTCTTGTTCACGGTGATGCTGGCCTTCCCGAGCGCGGCTTCCGCGACCTTGCCCGTGATGCCGCGCGAGAAGACGTCGACGAGCATCAGGTGATTGTCGGTGCCCCCGCTCACGAGCCGGAACCCGGCTGCAGCCAACCCCGCGGCCAGGCGGGCCGCGTTTTTTACGATCTGCTGCTGGTAGGTCTTGAATTCGGGCGCCAACGCTTCCTTGAAGCACACGGCCTTCGCCGCGATGATGTGCATCAGCGGTCCGCCTTGTACGCCGGGAAACACCGACCGATCGAGATCCTTGGCGAACTGGCTCCGGCAGAGGATCATGCCGCCACGGGGCCCCCGCAACGTCTTGTGCGTCGTCGTGGTCACGAAGTCGGAGTGTGGAATCGGGCTGGGATGTTCACCGGCGGCGACCAGGCCGGCGATGTGCGCCATGTCGGTCATCACGAGGGCGCCGACTTCGTTGGACACCGCGCGGATGCGCGCGAAATCAATCTGCCGCGGGTAGGCGCTGGCGCCGATGACGACCATCTTCGGCTTGTGCTCGCGCGCGAGGCGCTCGATCTCGTCGTAGTCGATTCGCTCGTCGTTCGGCCGCACGCCATACGGGATGATGTGAAAGTATTTGCCCGAGAAATTCAGCGGGTGGCCGTGCGTCAGGTGTCCGCCGTGCGCGAGATTCATGCCGAGGATGGTGTCGCCCGGCTTGAGCACGGCCATGTAGACGGCCATGTTGGCCTGCGCCCCCGAATGCGGCTGCACGTTGGCGTGTTCCGCGCCGAACAACTGCTTCGCGCGGTCGATCGCCAGCGACTCGGCGACGTCCACGAACTCGCACCCGCCGTAGTACCGCTTGCCAGGATAGCCTTCGGCGTATTTGTTGGTGAGCACGCTGCCGGCGGCTTCGAGCACGGCGGGGCTCACGAAGTTCTCGGATGCGATGAGCTCCAGTCCTTCTTCCTGCCGATGCAGTTCATGCTGAATGGCCTGGGCGATGTCGGGGTCAACCTGCGCGAGACGTGTCATCGGGAAACCTGATCCATGGCTGCGATCTTGTCGATGCGGCGCTGGTGCCGGCCGCCGCTGAACGGAGTGTCGAGGAAGATGTCGACGAGGCGCGTTGCGACCTCGGGCGTGGTGACGCGCGCGCCGAGCGCCAGCACGTTCACGTCGTTGTGCTCGCGGCTCAGCGCGGCCGACATCAGATCCACGATGGGTGCGGCCCGCACGCCCGAGACCTTGTTGGCGGCAATGGCCATGCCGATGCCGGTGCCACAGACCAGAATGCCGCGGTCGTAGGCGCCAGCCGCCACGTCGTGCGCGACCTTGGCGGCATAGTCCGGATAGTCGACCGACTCCGACGTGTTCGTGCCGAAGTCCGTGTACGAAATGCCGCGTTCATCCAGGTGCCGCTTGAGGCGATCTTTCAGGGCGACGCCGGCGTGATCGGCGCCGAGCGCAATGCGCATCCCGGAATGATAGCTGAAAACGTACTATAGGCGCATGACACCGCAGGCCGTGGTGTCCCGACGAGGCGCCGAGCGCATTCGTCGCGGACATCCCTGGATCTTTCGCTCCGATGTTGATGACGTGTCGGCCGAGCCGGGCGACATCGTGCGCGTGACCGGTGAGCGCGGCCGACCGCTCGGCTGGGCCACGTTCAGCGACGTGTCCCAGATCACGCTGCGGATGATCTCCCGCGACGAGGAACCCCTTCCCGATTTGCCGGCATGGCTTGGCGCCCGCATACGCGCCGCGGCGGCGTTCCGCGCCACGCTCGAGATCGATAGCACGGCCTGGCGTCTGATCAACGGCGAGTCGGATGGGCTGCCTGCCACCATCGTCGATCGCTACGGCGACGAAGGCGGCGCGGAGTACTTCGTCGTCCAGACGCTGTCCCAGGCATCGCACCGGTGGCTTCCGTCGTTGATCGAGGCGCTGGTCGAGTACGCCCATCCGCGCGGCATCGTGGTCCGCAACGATCCAAAGGTGCGGCAACTGGAGGGCCTCGACCTGAATGTCCACGTGGCCTATGGCGAGGTGCCTGAGCGCGTGGCCGTGCGCGAAGGTGCCGTCGTGTACCACGCGGACCTGCGGACGGGCCAGAAGACCGGTCTGTTTCTGGACCAGCGCGAAAATCATCGGGCGGCCGCCGTGTATGCGCGCGGCGACGCGCTCGACGGGTTCACGTACAACGGTGGATTCGCGTTGCAGATGGCCGCCAAGGCCACGTCGGTGCTCGCGCTCGATTCGTCGGCGTCGGCCGTCGCGGCCACCGTCGAAAACGTGAAGCGCAATCGCCTCGAGCACGTCGAAGTTCGCGAGGCGAACGTGTTCGACGAACTGCGGGAACTGGAGATCAGCCGGACGCGGTTCGACACGATCACGCTGGACCCGCCGGCCTTTGCGAAGAACAAAGCCGCGGTGGAGCGCGCCCTGGCGGGCTACAAGGAGATCAACCTGCGCGCCATGCGCCTGCTACGGCCGGGTGGCCACCTCGTGACCTGCAGCTGCTCGTACAACGTGGACGAGACGATGTTTCTGTCCGTGCTTCAGGATGCGGCGGCCGACGCGCGCGCCGAGATGGGACTCGTGGAAAAACGCGCGCAGGGGCGGGACCATCCGATGCTGCTGGCCGTGCCGGAGACCTTCTACCTCAAATGCATCGTCCTGAGGCGTTTGTCATGACGAATGTGCAGGAGCCCGGGGCTCCGTGATGATCGGCACGCCCAGGCAGGAGACCGGGTCTCCTCGATAATTGCGGAGACCCGGTGTCTTGGGTCCGAGATATAGTCATTACAGCCGCCAGGGGCATCGCGGGACGCTCGTCCCTCGATTGAGATCGCACCCTTGGAACCTGACCCGGTTGACACCGGCGGAGGGAGCGCGGCGTGCGCGGCACGCCGTCATTGAGGACGCCATCCATGACTGCGCACGCCTACACTCCCCTCACCGACGCTGATTTCTCCAACGCATTTCCTGGGTCGCGCCGCGTCTTTGTCGAGGGCGGGCGGGGCGTGCGGGTGCCCATGCGTGAAATCGCCCTCACCAACGGCGCGACGCCCGTGCGCGTGTACGACACCGGCGGCCCCCGATCGATCGACCTGGATGCGGGCCTGCCCCCTCTCCGCGATGCGTGGATCCGCGACCGCGCTGACGTCGTCGAAGTCCGGCGGGGAGGACCCCGGCCGATCCTGCGCGCCGCCGCCGGCCGATCCGTGAGCCAGCTGCACTACGCGCGGCGTGGGGAGATCACGCCGGAGATGGAGTTCATCGCCGTGCGCGAAGGCCTCCCCGCCGATTTCGTCCGGTCCGAGGTGGCCCGCGGCCGCGCCATCATCCCGTCGAATATCAACCACCCGGAACTCGAGCCGATGATCATCGGCCGCAACTTCCTCGTGAAGATCAACGCGAATATCGGCAACTCGGCCGTGGGGTCGTCGATCGCTGAAGAGGTCGACAAGCTGCGGTGGGCGACGCTGTGGGGCGCCGATACGGTCATGGATCTCTCGACCGGGAAGGACATCCACGAGACGCGCGAGTGGATCCTTCGCAACTCCCCGGTACCGATCGGTACCGTGCCCATCTATCAGGCGCTCGAAAGGGTGGGCGGGCGGCCGGAGGATCTCACCTGGCCGATCTATCGCGACACCCTGATCGAACAGGCAGAGCAGGGCGTCGACTACTTCACCGTGCACGCAGGTGTGCTGCTGCGCTACGTTCCGCTCACCGCCCGTCGCCTGACCGGCATCGTCTCCCGCGGCGGCTCGATCATGGCCAAGTGGTGTCTCGCGCATCACGAGGAGAACTTCACGTACACGCACTTCCGTGAGATTTGCGAAATCATGAAGGCGTACGACGTGGCGTTCTCACTCGGGGACGGGCTGCGCCCGGGCTCGATTGCCGACGCCAACGACGAGCCGCAGTTGTCGGAGCTGCGGACGCAGGGCGAGCTCACGACCATTGCATGGGAGTACGACGTGCAGGTCATGAACGAAGGTCCGGGGCATGTGCCCATGCATCTCATTCGCGAGAACATGGACAAGCAGCTGGAGTGGTGTCACGAGGCCCCCTTCTACACGCTTGGTCCGCTCACCACGGACATCGCACCCGGGTACGACCACATCACGTCGGCGATTGGCGCCGCGATGATCGGCTGGTACGGCACCGC
>JBDTNQ010000001.1:0-124846 GCA_039933635.1 Acidobacteriota bacterium | reverse complement strand
GGCGGCATGGGCGGAGTCTGGAGGAAGAAGTGCGGGAGATTCTCCGGAAGACGTTAGCGTCTGACACACCCGCGGTGGCGCGTCTGGGCGCGCGTATTTCCGCGCGTTTCCGGGGGGTCGGACTCACGACACCGGTGGCCGAGCAGCGAGGGCATGCCGTGCGCGCACCGGATCTGGACGCGTGATCGTCCTCGACACCAACGTCGTCTCGGCCCTGATGCTGGCCCAACCGGACGCGGTTGTGGCCGCGTGGCTGGACGAGCAGCCCGCCGAGTCCATCTGGATCACGAGCGTGACGACGTTCGAGGTGAGGCTGGGGCTGGCCCGCCTGGCGTCCGGACGGAAGCGACGGGCCCTCGAAACGGCGTTCGACCAGATGGTTCGTCAGGACCTGGAAGGTCGAGTGTTGCAGCTGGACGAAGCGGCGGCCGAGGCTGCAGCCGCGCTGGCCGCCGCGCGCATGCGGGCCGGCACCCCGGTCGATCTGCGTGACACGCTGATCGCGGGCATCGTGGCGGCTCGCCGGGCGACGCTGGCGACGCGCAACGTGCGGCACTTCTCTGACCTGGGTGCGCGGGTCGTCAACCCCTGGGGGACGGGCCGATAGCCGCACCTGTCGGGCAGGTTGACGTGGCGCCTTCTCCGCGACGGGCCCCTCTGCTACCCTGTCGTACTTCCTGGAGTGCGCAATGACAAACGGACGGTCGGGGCTGTGGGCGTTCGCGATCGTTGTGGCGCTTGGATGGGCGTGCGTGGAGCGTTTCGAAGCGCAGTCGAAACGCGCCGTCATCGTGTACGACGTCGCCGTGAAGCCGATCTCCTTCGCGGCGGCCGATTTGAAGTCGGCCCTGGAGGAGAAGGGGTTCGCGGTATCGATCGCGTCGCCCGCAGCGTTGTCGCAGCAGACGGCGCCCGTTCAGATCGTGCTGGCGACGCGTGATGGAACGCCGGCCGGTGCGCCGGTGGTCGCGGCAGGGACGCCGCAGGCGTACAGCATCCGGCGCGCGTCGGCCGGGGCTGCGACGCGCTGGTGGGCGATCGGCGCGGACGCGCCGGGCGCGATGTACGCCGGCCTCGAACTGGCCGAGGACGTCCGCATCGTCGGCGACCTGTCGAAGGCCGTCGACCGTGACGTGACGCCGGCGATTGCCAGCCGCGGCATCAAGTTCAATATCCCGCTCGACGCGCGCACGCCGTCGTACTCAGACGATTCCACCTCGGCGCAGGCGAACATCGCCGAGATGTGGCGTATGGATTTCTGGACGTCGTTCCTCGACGACATGGCGCGGCATCGCTACAACCTGCTGTCGCTCTGGAGTCTGAGTCCATTTCCCTCACTCGTGAAGGTGCCCGAGTACCCGAACGTGGCGCTGGCGGATGTGAAGAAGAAGTCTGGGGCGATGTGGGACGCCACGCTCCAGGGGCGCAACATGTTCGATCCTGCGTGGACGCTCGAGACCGTGAGAGTCATGTCGATCGACGAGAAGATCGCGTTCTGGCGTCAGGTCATGCAGTACGCGCGCGAGCGCGGCATCGACGTGAGCGTGTTCACCTGGAACATCTTCGTCTACGGCACCGAGACCAGCGGCTACGGCATCACGGACGCGCCCGCGAATGCGACCACCCGCGACTACGTGCGGCGATCGGTGCGGACGCTCTTCGATACCTATCCGCTCCTCGCGAGCGTTGGCGTAACGTCCGGCGAGAACATGGGGAACCTCGACGATGCGGGCAAGGAGACGTGGATGTGGGAGTCGTTCGGCCAGGGCGTGGCTGACGCCATGGCGAACGCGAAGAACCCGGCCAGTCCCTTCTACCAGCCCAATCGCGTGATTCGTCTGATTCACCGCGCACACCAGGCGGATCTCAGCAAGATCGTCGCGGAGTTCAAGCGATTGCCCGGGTACGACGACTCGCAGTCGACGCTCGCGTTCAGTTTCAAGTACTCGCAGGCGCACATGTATTCGTCCACGGCGCCGCGCTTCATCTATCAGAACAACTGGTTCGACACGATTCCACCGGGCAAGCAGACCTGGCTGACCGTGCGCAATGACGACATCTACTATCTGCGCTGGGGCGATCCGGATTTCGTGCGCGCCTACTGGACCCATCTCCCCGAGGCATCGAAGATCGCGGGCTTCTACATGGGACCGGATGGCTACACGTGGGGGCGCGACTACCTGACGAAGAATCCGGACGGCCCGCGCCAGACGGTGATCGGGCGCCAGTGGTACAGCTTCCTGCTGTGGGGACGCCTCGCCTTCGAGCCGGCGCTGCCGAACGCGCGCTTTCAGGAGATCCTTGGCGCGCATTTCCAGAGGGCCTCGTCAGCTGCGCTGTTTGAGTCATGGGCGGCCGCGTCGAAAATCCTGCCGACGGTGACCCGCTTCTACTGGGGGAGCCTCGACTTCATGTGGTATCCCGAGGCCAGTTGGAGCAACACGGGGTACGCGACCGTGCAGGATTTGATCACGCCGAAATACCCGCCAATGCAGGCCAACGAAGACGGCGAGACGCCCCGATTCATGTCGGTGAAGGCGTTCGTGGATGGGGAGGCGCCCTCCGGGCGGTTGACGCCGATGCAGGTGGCCGACGCCATCGACGCGCACGCGACGACAGCCATTGATCGCGCCGGCAGACTGTCGCCAGGCTCCGACAGGGAACTGGCGGCGACTTTAGCCGACATTCGCGCGATGGGGCTGCTTGGGCGGTACTACGCTGAAAAGATTCGCGGTGCTGTCGAACTGTATCGCTGCCAGAAGGCCGCGGCGATCGCGACGTGCGCGCCCGCTCGGACGCATCTCCGGGCGAGTGCGTCGCACTGGCGTGAGTACGCATCCGTGTGGTCCGCCCAATACGTGCCGCAAATCCTCACGCGGATGGGGCCGACGCCGGTCGACATCACAGCCATTCAAGGCTTCGTGGAGCGGGACATTCCATAGCGATCGATCGGTCAGCACTCGTGCGCTGCGATTTGCACGAGTGGAAGTCTTCCTGTCAGATGAATTGCGCAGGCAGGCAGGCAGGCAGACTGGCGGACTTTACACGACTCCAATGTATTTTTTGCTCCGCGTTGCTTGCCCTCGCGCGGCAATGTACGGATTTTCCTGTAGGGGATGTCCTCGTCGTACGGCGTACATTTTGCGATCTTCGCCGCATGCCCCAGGTTGTTCGACGTGAAAGTGTGGAAAAGAACATGCCCCTCCAGAAGTCTGAGCTCATCTTTGCAGCACTCGACGGCAGGGATCTGCTGGTCAGCGGTCAGGCGTGGCACCTCGAGGTCTACGGCATCTGCGAAGAGGCCGGCCGCCGATGGATTCAGGTCGCGGTCGACGGACCTCATCACTACATGCTGACGCTCGCGCTCGCCACGCAGTCCGGTGTGCGGCAGGCGGTGAAGACTCTGTCCAAGTGGCTCGAGGATCCCGCCGAGACGCATCACGTTCTGAACATTACCTAAGGGCGTTACCGTGGAACGGACGCCCTGGACCTGAAGGTCCAGGGCTCCACGGAAAGGTCCGGGGCTCCACGGACTGCCTCAGTTCAGGCCTTCACGGACCGCCCGGGTCGAAGGTTCCACGGGCCGCCTCGATGCCCAGGCCCAAGGGCCAAGCCCTGCCGCTTCAATCAGTACAAAGTAAACGCCCATAGCCGCTCGCCGGTCGCGACCAGTAGATGCTGGCGGCCGTCGATGAGGTAGGTCTGCGGAGCATTGGACACGCCGCCGATGTGCGAATGCCAGATCGGCCGCCCGGTCGAGGCGTCGTAGGCCACCACGTTCCCGCCCGCATCACCTCCAAACACCAGCCCGCCCGCTGTCGCCAGGAGGCCGCCGCCTCCGCCATTGCCGCCCGGATACGGCCGGCGCCAGGCGATGCGCCCGGTCTTCGGGTCGATGGCGGTGAGGAAGCTCCCGCCCGATCCGACGCCGACCTCGACCTTGCCGCCGAGTCCCATCGAGCCGCGCGGATCGGGATCGGTCAGATAGAACATCGAGTAGCCGTTCCGCTCGGACACATAGAACAGCCCGGTGTCCGGCGAGTAGGCGGGCGGCTCCCAGTTGATGGTTCCACCCGCGGTCGGCGAGACGAGCGATCCGGCGACGGTCGGGTCCTTGCCCGGGTCACGTCGCAGCGAGCCGTTGGGCGAGACCGTCTGCACCCAGTTGGTGGCCAGGCCATACCGGCTCGTGACGACGTGCTCGCCCGTCACCCGATCGACGGTGAAGAAATAGCCGTTGCGAGCCGCCGTCGAAACCAGCTTGCGGGGGCGGCCTCGAATCACGGCGTCGATCAGGACTGGCGTCTGAGCGGAATCCCAGTCGTGCATGTCGTGCGGCGATGTCTGGAAGTACCACGCCATCTTGCCCGTGTCGACGTTGACGGCCACGAGCGCACACGTGAAGAGGTTGTCGCCGTCGCCGCGGCCAGTCGTGTACGCCGGGGTCGGGTTGCCCGTGCCGAAGATGTAGAGCCGTGTTTCGGGATCGTAGACGCCCGGCAGCCAGGGCTGCGCGCCCCCGTGTCGCGCGGCTTCGAGGCTCGCCCAGCTATCCAGGCCCGGATCGCCCGGATTCATGGGCACCGTGTACAAGCGCCACTGCAGTGCGCCGGTTTCGGGATCGAACGACTGCAGAAATCCCGGTGAGTCGAGGTCGTTTCCCGTGCCCACGATCACGTGGTTCCCGACGATCACGGGCGCCGTGGTCGAGAAGTACTGCTGATTGAAATCGGCAATGACGACGTGCCAGCGCTCGCGTCCCGTCTTCGCATCGAGCGACACGAGGTAGTTGTCGGGTGTCTCCATGTAGAGATACCCGTGCCACATGCCGAGCCCCCGGTTGGCGATGTGCGTGCCGCCGCGCGTCTTCCAGTAGTAGTGCCAGAGTTCGCGTCCATCGCGCGCGTCGAGCGCCCACGCGTGGTCGGGTGTCGACACGTAGATGGTGTCGTCGACGACGAGCGGCGTGCCCTTGACGTTGGCGCCCGAGCTCGGGAAGACGTCCGTGCCCTCGCCGCCCACCATGGTGCGGCCGTTGACGGCTTCGCTCAACTCGACGCTCCACGCGAGCGTCATCTGCTTCACGGTCGTCTTGTCGATTTGCTTCAGGGCGCTGTAGCGCTTGCCCGAGTAATCACCCGAGTAGGTCGGCCACGACGCCGCCAGTGGCTTCGACAATTGCGCGGGATCGACACCCTGGCCCTGAGCGGACAGCCACACCGGCGCGGCAACGAGCACGGCGAGAGCGAGCAGCAGACGGCACATGGTCATGAAGGGATTGTCTCCTCGATGATCCCGGAGACCCGGTCTTTTAGTACAGCAGGTATTTCGCGCTCAGCGCCGTCCACCGCGCCTCCGCATCGGCCCACGATGCGGCGATGACGGCGCCGTCCTCGCCGGACTTGATCCGCGCGAGGCCGTCGAGCGAACCGAAGAGGGAGGCCGCCTTGTCGATGTCGAACTGATCCGGAAACAGTCGCCGCAACGCTGACGCCATCTCGACGCCGACGCGGACCGGGCGGAGCGCACGCCGATCGGTGATCACGATGAACACGCCCTGGCAGAGCTCGTTGGCGAAGATGCTCGACGCCGGCGTGAACGACTCCGGATAGAAACGCACGCCGGGTATCGCGCGCGCGTTCAAGTCCGCCGCCAGCCGCCCACCGTCGATCCACGGCGCACCGATGTGTTCGAACGGCGCGTCGGTGCCGCGTCCCACCGAGATGTTCGTCCGCTCGAACGCACCCAGACCGGGGTACAACTCGGCCTCGTACAACCGGCGGAGATTCGGTGACGGGTTGACCCACGTGAGCCCGGTCTCGTCGAACCAGGCCTCGCGGCGCCAACCCTGCATCTTTACAACCGTGAGATCCGCCCCGAGGCGCAGTTCACCGTTGAAGAGCGTCGCCAGTTCTCCGAGCGTGAGGCCGTGGCGGATCGGCATCGAGGTGATGTAGCCGTTGAAGCTGCGCGCCGATGTATCGAGCGCGGGGCCCTCCACCTGCGTCCCGCCGATCGGATTTGGCCGATCCAACACGAACACCTTGATCCGCCTCGGCGCTGCCGCCTCCATCACGTACGCCATCGTCGTCATATACGTGTAGAAGCGGGTGCCCACGTCCTGCAGGTCGATGACGATGGCGTCGAGCCCGTCCAGCATCGCGGGCGTTGGACGCTCCGTCGCGCCGTAAAGCGAGTAGATGGGCAACTGTGTCCGCTCGTCGACGGTCGAGGGCACGGCCGCGTCGAGGATGCCCCGAATGCCGTGCTCCGGGCTGAACAGCGCGATCAGCTTCACGCCGGGCGCGGTGGCCAGGAGGTCGATGGTCGCCGCGCCGTCGCGAGCGCGGCCCGTGTGGTTCGTCAGCAGCCCGACGCGCAGGTCCTTCAACGGCGCGAACTGCTGCGCGCGCAGCACGTCAACGCCGGTGGACACCGAGGCCCGAGCGGATGGTGCTGCCGCCACGGCAGCTCCCGATGCCGCCGAGGTCGGGCGGGGCCAGACCGACGCCAGGACCTCTCTCGCGGGAGGATCGGTGATTGCCGCCGCGGCAATCGTGGCGATCTTCGCCCTGAGCGGGGTGACGTTACCTGCACCATCCGGGTGCAACCGATTGGACAGGAAAATAACGAACACGCGCGATACCGGATCGATCCAGACCGATGTGCCCGTGAAGCCGGTGTGCCCGTACGAACCGAGCGGCAACAGATCGCCGCGATTGGCGGAGTAGACCGAGTCCAGGTCCCAGCCGAGTCCGCGCACGTTGGGCTCGGTGGCGGGCGTGGCCGGTGAGGTCATGCGCGCCACCGACAGCGGCGCGAGCACGCGCGCCGTGCCGAGCGCGCCGCCGCCGAGCATCATCCGGCAGAACCGCGCCAGGTCGGCCGCCGTGCCGAAGACTCCGGCATGTCCGGCGACGCCGCCCATGCGACGCGCCGTCGGATCGTGAACGGTGCCGCGCGGCGTCGTGGCATCTGTCGGCGCGGTGCGCGGTCGCCACGACGCCGGCGGCAGGAACGTCGTGTCGTGCATGCCGAGCGGCGCCAGGACGCGATCGCGAACCACGGTCTCGAACGGCTGTCGTCGTACGCGGGCGACAATCTCGGCCACCAGCACGAAGTTGATGTCGCTGTAAACGAATCGCTGTCCCGGCGGTCCTTGCAGCGGTTCGGACGCCGCCATGCGGATCGCCGTTTCCCGTCCCGTCCACGCAGTCCTCAGGTCCAAGTCCGGCGGCAGGCCGGACATGTGGGTCAGCAGGTCGCGAATCGTCACGCGTTCGCGGCCGCCACCCGTGAACTCGGGGAGATAGGTCACCACAGGATCCGAGAGGCGAAGCCGACCTTCCTCCACCAACTGCATGATTGCGGGCGCGGTGGCGATGACCTTCGTCAGGGACGCCAGGTCAAAGATCGTGTCCGTCGTCATGGCCTCTCGCGTCGGCGTGACGGCGCGCTGCCCATACGCTTTCTGCCAGACGATCGTGTCGCCACGACCGATCAGGACGACGGCGCCAGGGAGATCGTGCGCGGCCACGGCCTCGGCGACCACGGCGTCAATGCGCGCGAGTCGATCGAGATCCATGCCGGCCAGCTGTCCGGTCCGCCGCGTCTGTCCCAGAGCCGATCCCGAGCCGAGCGTGACCGCCAGCGTCGTCGCGATCGTCAGGACCGCCGCCAGGGACGATCGGCGCGGACGCGTGGTTGGCATGCGCCGATTATGCGTATACTCCGAAACTTATGAAACCCCCTACCGTGTTTCTCGGCGAGATGACCAACCCGGAGGTCGAGGCGTTTCTGGCGACGCACCACACCGTGATCGTGCCGACGGGCGCGACCGAGCAGCACGGACCGCATGCGCCGCTGCTCACCGACGTGCTCATTCCACAGGAAGTCGCGCGTCGCGTGGCGCCGCGCATCAATGCCGTCGTGGCGCCGCCTCTGAACTACGCGTTGTCGTATCCGCACGTCGGATTCAAGGGACTCGTGCACATCCGCATCCCGACGTTCATGGCGCTCATCGAAGATTTGTGTGCGTCGTTTGCGAAGGTCGGATTCCGGCGGATCATCTTTCTGAACGGCCACTACGACAACACCTACGCGATTGCCTACGCCTGCGCGAACATCGCCGAGAAGCTGCCGCCCGGCACGAAAGCGTTTCCGCTGAACTACTGGGACGGCATGACGCCCGATGAGACGGCCGAGTTCTTCGACATGAAGACCGGCCTGCACGCCAACGCGGCGGAGACGTCCGCGGTCATGGCGATCAACCCGGCGCTCGTGGACATGGAGAAGGCCAACCGCGAGTTTCCGCCGTTCCCCGAGTTCACGGTGAACCCCGCGGCCGTGCACACGGCGTTCTTCTTCTCCTCGCCGGGCTCCGTGCACCGCGCCACGAAATCCGGCACCTGGGGCGATGCACGCACCTCCACCGCGGAGTTCGGCGAGCGCTTCATCGAGATTGGAGTCAAGTCGACGATCGCGGTGCTCGACAACATCGAGCGGACGTTTGCGGCGATGGGGTAGGACCAAACGTAGAATGGCGAACGTGGAGCCGCGGAGTCGGGCTTCGAAGGGGAGCGAAACGTGATGAAGCCTCTTGTCGTGCTTGGAATGGTGGCGATGATGACCAGTCTCACGGGAGCCCAAACGCGTCTGTCGAATCAACCCCCGGCGGGCTTTGTCAGCATCTTCAACGGCAAGGACCTGTCGGGTTGGCGCGGACGGGAGCCGAACTACAGTCCCTACGACCAGGCCAAACTGACCCCCCAGGAGTTGGCGGCGAAGCAGGCGGCGTGGAACACCGAACGCGATCAGCACTGGCGGGTGGACGTCGCCAAGGGCGAGATCGTGTCGGACGGCAGCAGCCCGCACCTCGCCACGACGAAGGACTACGGCGATTTCGAGCTCTATGTCGACTGGATGATGGTCAGCGCCAATGGTGACTCAGGCATCTACCTGCGCAGCTATCCGCAGGTCCAGATCTGGGATCCGAGCAATCCGAAGGAAGTCCGTAATGGCGCGGAGAAAGGTTCCGGCGCGCTGTGGAACAACAACGCGGACAATCCCGGGAAGTGGCCCCTCGTCAAGGCCGACAACCCGATCGGACAGTGGAATACATTCCACATCCGCATGGTCGGGCAGAAAGTCTGGATCTGGTTCAACGACAAGGCGACCGTCGACGGCCAGGTGCTCGACAACTACTTCGATCGCACACAGCCCATTCTCCCGAAGGGGCCGATCGAACTCCAGACGCATGGATCCGAGATCCGCTTCCGCAACATTTTCCTGAAAGAGCTCAAGTAGGGTCAGAACGCGCGTCCCAACCTGACGTAGACCCGCCACGCGTCTTCGACACGTCCGCTGCGGTCGTGCCCGAAGGCCGCGCCCGTGGCGAGCGTCCACGGCAGTCCGTAGCCGAGCACGGCGTCGGCGGAGAGTTCAGCGCCGGCGTCGATCTTCCAGTCTGACGCCGCGCGCGAACGCGTCCAGACCTGGCCGGCGTCCGCGAACACGGACGCGTGCAACGTCCGTAGAAAGATCGGCCACGTATTGATGCCCCGTTCGGGGCGCCAGAGTGGCAGTCGATAGTCCGCGTTGAACAGGATGATGTGGCTGCCGGCGAAGGTGTTGGGCGAGAAGCCGCGGAGCAGGCTGAACGCGCCTGAATCAAAGCTGGCCGGGCCTGGGGCGGTCGTTGCACCGCCGAGAAGGAACACGCGCGACGAGTCGAGCTCCCCGGACGTGCCGCCGGCGGACGCGCGCAGCGCGACGACGTGATGGCGAGAGGCGCCAGGAAGATAGGCGCGCGCGTCGCCCGTCCACACAACGCCATTCGCATCGGCACCCAGGCCGCGCCTCACCACCTCCATCGTCGCGCCCGCGAGCATGCCGTCTTCGGGACTGATGGAGTAGCCGTAGCTGTGCGCGGTGCTGGCCGCGACGGACGCGCGAATCGCGGAGCGATTCAGCGTGTCGGTCGCGCCGGCAATGTCGATCTCCGCGACGTTCTGAATGAAAGAGAGGCTCAGGGCGCGGCTCCGTCGCACGCCGAGGGTGGGGACGAACACGCCCGTCTCGAATTGCCGCTCGCGCACCGTCGCGGTGATGGGCACGCCGGATTCGTCCGGAACGGCGCCGAAGAACGAGGTGGTTCGCGATACCGACACCCACGGCTGCATCGTCCACCGTGTGTAGGCGTAAGACAGTGAGACGTCCGGGGCGAGCACGCGCGTCGTCCCGACGGGTTGGGACGTCAGCCACGCGACCGATGCCGCGTACGCGTGGTAGTTCAGCACGTCAGTGCCTGTCACGAGGGCGCCGATCCGCCACCCGTCGCTCGAGGACTCCACGGTCGGCGTCCAGAACGTGGGCGTCAGCATTCGCCACGGCGAATATACAGGCGCCAACGTCAATTCCGCGTTGGGCCGAGACATGGGGTTCGGCGGAGTACCAGCGCGCTCAGGCTCGACAGCGGTCCGCTTCGGGTCCAGCGCACGATACGGCATGCGGAAAAGGTCGAACCCGCCCGTCGTATAGCCCACGAAGATCAGCGACTGCCCATCGGGCGTCACCTCCGGCCACGTCGCGCCGCCCGTCGTGTGCGTGAGCGCGCGAGACGTTCCGTCGCTCAGGTCGACCTCGACCACGTTGAACACGTCGTCGCCCTTGGCTTCGGCCGCGACGATGGCCTGTCCGTCGGCGCGCCAGGCTGGAGTGACGTAGCGTGTGTCGGGGGCGCTCGCGACCACCCGTGTGAGGCGCGTCGCGAGATCGATGACGACAATTTCCGACAGGTGCCCGCGGCGCTGCCGCTCGGCGGCGACGCGCGTTCCGTCGGGTGAGAAGCGTGGGGCAGTGAATTGGCCGTCGCGCGCGTCGTCGATGACGGTGAGGTCGCGCTCCACGATGCCGGCACCGTGCAACGCGACGAGCACCAGGTCGCGCCGGCCTGCGGAACTGCGAACCGCGACGAGGGATCGGCCATCCGGTGACGCGTCCGGATCGCCCAGCCGCAGGTCGCGGCTGAGGCGCCGCACCGTCTGGCGGCGGCGATCGAAGGCGTAGAGGTCGGCGTAGAGCCCGGCGTTGCGCCGCTGCTCCTGTTGGTCGAAGTACAGCGTGGCTTGCCCGACTCCCGTGGTGTTGCCGAGGTAACGGGAGGCGAGCCGAGCAGGCGGCCCCGAGCCATCGACGGGCACGGCGTAGAGACCCGGAAACTCGTGCGGCGTCTGAACGGTGTAGACGATCTGGGCCGCGCATCGATCGCATACGGCCGGCGCAACGCGCGGGGCTGAAACCACGAACCCGTGATGCGTCAGTCTCACCGCGTCGTCTTTTTCCGCCGCGTTGGCGCGCGCGCGTGCGTCCGGCAAGGCGGCCGCCACGGCGAGGCTCGCCTGATAGTCGTGCCAGAGCGTTCCGACGGACACGCCGAAGACCCGCGTGAACGCGCGCGGCCAGAGATAGGGCAGTTCGGCCGACGTGGCGGTCATGAGCTGACCGATGCGCTCAGCCCCGAACCGTCCCGCGAGGTACTCGGTGAAGCCGAGACCATAGGCGTAGACCGCGTTGCCGGCGGGCCAGGCGGTCAAGCCTCCGTTCACGCGATCGATGGGTTCCAGACGTCCCAGGCGGGCGGCCTCGTTGGTGATTGCCCGAAAGTTCCCGGCGTACTCGCGCCCCGTACCTGTAATCGTGCTTTCCTCAAGCGTGGCCAGTCCCTCGATCTGCCACGTGGGCAACAGCGTGTTCGGAAACGCGAGGGGCACGCGGCCAAAGATGCGCCTGACGGCCGTCGCCCAGCTCCCGAATTGATCGAGGTGCACGATGTGCGTGAATTCGTGCGTGAAGACCAGGCTGATCCAGTCGTTGGTCGACCCGATGAACTCGACCCCGGAGGGCCAGGCGGCAGTCACCATCACCGTTGGACGCGGCGTGGGTGTGGCCCAGCCGTTCGCGTCCTCTGTCTGGTCCACGAGGATGACGTCCGTGTGCAGCGGCGGCCTCAGGCGAAGGGTGTCGTTGAGCGTCTGCCACACATGCTCCGCCACCTCTTTCAAGTATTCCGCGTCCGATCGCTCGCTCTCGTGAAAGTGAATGGCGAAGTGCGTCGTATTGATCGTACGAAAGCGCAATGCGGGATCGTAGGACTGGGCGACAGCGAGCGCTGGCGCAAGGACGGCCATCAGACATGCGGCCACGGTGATTCCTCTTCGGGCTCGAGGGGCTGGTGCTGGGGCGTGGAGCGCTGGCGTCACCGGGGCTTAGACGCTATCGCAGAAATCTTCCGTGCGCGCATACGCCGGGGGAGTTCTGATGCCCTCGCGTCTCTTGCACATCGGGGGAATCTGCACGATGATCTGCTGATCCAACCCGGCTACCGGTCTAATGGTTTGTGATCTTTTCAGAAGGGTCGATGATGGGACTGCACACACGTCTTTGGCAGTCACGACAGGTCTGGCTTGCAGGTGGAGCCGCGGTCGTGTTGTTCGTGTCTGGCTTGAGTACGAGCGTGCGCACGCAGGGCGCGCCCGGCCCGGCTCCGGCACAAGCCGCACCAGCTGCTGCAGCCGGCGGCGGGCAGGGACGAGGCGCGGGCCGCGGCGCGATCGGTGCTGAGAGCACCGACTTCGGACCGCGAACGCCATATCTGCCGCGCAATGCTGCCGAGGAAGCCAAGGGCTTCCGACTGCCGGCGGGTTACCGCATGGAACTCGTCGCGTCCGATCCAGACATCATCAGTCCGGCCGCCATCGAATTCGACGGCAACGGCCGCATGTACGTCGCCGAACTCGTCGGCTACATGATGGATGCCGAAGCCTCCCGCGAACACGATCCGGTGAGCCGTATCTCGCGCTGGGAAAGCACGAAGGGTGACGGCGTCTACGACAAGCACACGATTTTCGCGGACAAGCTCGTCGCGCCCCGCATGATCCTGTCGCTCACCGACGGCGCCATTCTCACCAGCGAAACGGACTCCGACAACATCATCAAGCTCACCGATACGAACGGCGACGGCGTGGCGGACAAGCGCGAAGTCGTGTTCACGGGCATCGGCCAGAGTGGCGACGCCAACATCGAGCACCAGAAGGCCGGGCTCGTGTGGAACATGGACAACTGGATCTACACGACCTACAACCCGTTCCGCATCCGTTGGACGCCGACGGGGTTCCTCCGTGAGCCCACCGGTCAGAACGGCGGCCAGTGGGGACTGGGAACGGATGACGACGGCAAGCCCTGGTTCGTGGACGCAGGCGGCGAGCGCGGCCCGATGAACTTCCAGTATCCGATTCAGTACGGCGGGTTCACGCCCTGCAGCGCGGGCCGAGGCGGGTTTGGTGCACGCGCTGGCGCGACGCCAGCCGCGGCGCCTGAGCGGGATGCCAACTGCCCGCCGGGGATGGACAGCGGATTCGAGACGGATTTCGCGACCGTGTGGCCGGCGCCCGGCATCTCCGACATGCAGGGAGGTCCTGGCCGCATCCGCACGCCGGCTGGCAATTTGAATCACTTCACGGCGTCGACCGGTCCGGCGATCGTTCGCGGCGACCGGCTTCCCGCGGATCTCAAAGGCGACCTGCTCTTCACCGAGCCAGTCGGACGCCTCATCCGCCGGGCCAAGATCGACAACATCGAGGGGCTGACGCAACTCCGGAACGCGTATCCGCAGGCGGAGTTCATGACGAGTGAAGACCAGCTCTTCCGTCCGGTGAACATCGCCAACGCCCCTGACGGCACGGTGTACATCGCGGACATGTACCACGGCATCATCCAGGAACGGCAGTGGTCCGGCCCGGGCAGCTACCTGCGGGCGAAGATCGAGCAATATCAGCTCGACAAGGTTGCGAGCTACGGCCGCATCTGGCGTCTGCGCTACGACGGACGGCCCGCTGTGCCGGCGACCGACACGAACATCGGCCAGACGGCGATCGCGGCGATCCAGCCGGCCTTTGCGAGCCCGCGCCTCTTTGCCGACACGCCCGCGCAGCTCGTGACGCGTTTGACCCATGCCAACGGCTGGTACCGTGACACGGCCCAGCGCCTGCTCATCCTGAAGCAGGACAAGTCTGTGGTGCCGGCCCTCCAGCAGATGGCGCGGTCGAACGACAACGTGCTCGCGAGGTTCCACGCCACGTGGACGCTCGAAGGGCTGGGCGCGCTCGACGCCGGCCTCGTGCGCGAGGAAATGAAGGATGCGAACCCGCGCTTGCGGATTCAGGCGATTCGTGCGAGCGAAACGCTCTACAAGGCGGGCGACAAGTCGCTGGCAGCCGACTACGCCGCGATGACGAAGGACGCGGATCCCAACGTCGTCATCCAGGCCATGTTGACGATGAACTTCTTCAAGCTGCCGAACACCGCCGACGCCGTCAAGGCCGTGCAGGGGGCGAGCACCGCCCGTGGCGTGAAGATGATCGCGAACAACATCCTCAATCCACCGGCGAACGCGGGTGGTTTCGGAGGCGGCCGCGGCAACACCCTCACGCCCGAGCAGCAGAAGCTCCTGCAGCAGGGCGGAGACGTGTTCGGCGCGGTGTGCTTCTCGTGCCACGCCTCGGATGGGCGTGGCCAGCCGCTGGCCGGTAGTGCGACCGGCGCCATGATGGCGCCGCCCCTGGCCGGGTCGGCTCGCGTCCAGGGACACCGCGACTACGTCATTCGCGTGCTGCTGAACGGTCTCACCGGACCGCTGGGCGACAAGACGTACTCGGAGGTAATGATCCCGATGGGGGCCAACTCCGACGAATGGGTCGCGGGGATTGCGTCCTACGTGCGCAACAACTTCGGCAACAACTCCGGCATGGTCACGCCGGCGGACGTCGCGCGTGTGCGCGCGTCGATCGCCAAGCGGAAGACGATGTGGACGATGACGGAGGCTGAGGCCGGACTGCCGCGAGTGGTTCCGACCGACCAGTTGAAGGTGTCGGCCAGTGTGAACCCGACAGCCGCGGAGAATGCGCTCAACTTGCGCGGGTGGAACACCGGCGGACCGCAGGCGGCCGGCATGTGGTTCCAAATCGAACTCGCCCAGCCGACGACCGTGGCTGAGGTCGCGTTCGATTCAGCCGGCGCGCAGGGTGGACGCGGTGGCGGACGTGGTGGTCGCGGCGCGGCTGCTGCCCCGGGCGCGGCCGGGGCGCCGGGCGCGCCACCCGAAGTCGGCGCTGGGGCGCCGCCGGCACCCGGTGCCGGAGCTCCGGGCGCCGATCCCGCCGCGGCCCGCGGCGGGTTTGGTGGCGGCAATCAGCCGCCGCCGACGCCGACGTATCCCAAGGGCTATAGCGTCACGACGTCGATGGACGGCACGACGTGGAGCAAGCCGGTGGTCGTTGGCAAGGGCGAGAGTTCCAAGACCACGATCGCCTTCCCGCCGACGCGAGCCAAGTTCGTGCGCATTACGCAGACCGAAACGGTGGCCGACGCGCCGAACTGGTCAATCAACAACCTGCGGGTGCTCGAAGTGCCGGCAGCCGCGAAGTAGCCGTCGTCAGAGAATCGACAGGAAGGCCAGCCGCGAACAACATTCGCGGCTGGCCTACGGCTCCTCGACGGTCAAGATCTGATTCGCGGCAACGTTGGTCAGGACCTGCCTGGTACCGCTTGGCCAAACGATCGTGAGACGGTCGACGGTTCTTGCGGCGCCAAGGCCGACGTGCAGGCGGATGTCGTTGCTGCTGAGGTAGCTCGCGACGTTGTTGATCTCGCGCACCTGCTTGATGCCACCCGCCTCGATGTCGACCCGCGCGCCAAGACCGAAGCCGTTGCTCTTGCGACCCTTCGCGCGGATCGTGAGCCAGGACCTCGGCGACGACTGGTTCTTGAGCAGCAGAGGGGCCTGGCCCTGATTCGAGACGACCACATCCAGGTCGCCGTCGTTGTCGAAATCCGCAACGGCCAGGCCTCGGCCGACGCGCGCGAGTTGCAGCGCCGGTCCACTCTGCGCGGTGATATCGCGGAATCGTCCGCCGATGTTCTCGTAGAGCAACGGCTTCTGTGCAAACGTCGACGAAGGCCGATAGAGTTGCACGTTGTCGATGACGTGTCCGTTGACGACGTAGATATCCAGGTCGCCGTCGTTGTCGACATCGAAGAGCTTCGCACCGAACCCGAGCGGGCCGTAACTCGATCGCAAGCCGATCGCCGCGGTCACGTCCTTGAACGTGCCGTCCCCAAGGTTCTTGTATAGCGTGTCGAGTTCGTCTTCGAAGTTCGTGACGAAGATGTCGGGCCGCCCATCGCCATCGATGTCTCCGCAGTCCGTGCCCATGCCGGCTTGGGGTTTCCCTTCGCCGTCGAATCCAACGCCGGCGCCATAGGCGATGTCGCGGAACGTGCCGTTGCCGTTGTTGCGATACAGGAAGTTGCGCACCTGGTCGTTGGCCGCGTAGACGTCCGTCCACCCATCGCCGTCCACGTCGCAGAAGGCGACGCCCAGCCCCTTACCCGCGGGATTCGCGACGCCGGACGCCTTCGACACGTCCGTGAACGTGCCGTTGCCGTTGTTCTTGTACAACCGGTCCGGCGTGCCATCGAACATCGTGGGACTGCAATACATCCGGTAGCCGGGCTTCTGGAAGCCACAGTACGGATTGTCCGTCAGCTTGTAGTTGAGGTAGTTCGCGACGTAGAGATCGAGATCGCCGTCGTGGTCGTAGTCGAAGAACCCGGTGCTGGTGCTCCACTCCGACGGCGGACCGGCCACGCCGGCCGTGGCCGTGACGTCCGAGAAGGTGCCGTTGCCGTTGTTGCGATACAGGATGTTCGGGCCGAACGCCGTGACGTACACATCGAGGAAGCCGTCGTTGTCGAAATCGCCGACCGCGACGCCGGTCTTGTACGATTTCGTGTTGGCCCCCGTGTTGCCCGCGACACCCGCCTGTCGCGTGACGTCCGTGAACGTGCCGTCCTTGCTGTTGTGGTAGAGCGCGTTCGAAGTGCCCGGCGCCCCGTTCACGAAGAACAGGTCCGCATAGCCATCGTTGTCGTAGTCGATCCACGCAACGCCGGAGCCGAAGCTCTCGACCATGTACTTATTGGGCGAAGCGCCGGAGTCGTGGACGAACGTGATCTTCGCCTGCGCGGTCACGTCCGCGAACGGCGGAGTCGTTGGACCGCCGGGATTTCGCTGGCCCGCCAGCGGCGTCGCCCAGATGGCGACTGCGACGACGGGGACGATGTATGTCCGCACGTTCACGGTTGACCTTTCGCGGGTGGTGTCGACGCCGTGCCGCCGAGGCGCTGCTGGAGACTTTCCGGCAGCGGCGCGCCGAGCGAGGCCGCCAGCGCGGCTTCTTCGCGGGCCTTTGGCAACAAGCCCTGCCGCAGATAGACCTCGGCCAGCGCCTGATGACTCGCTGCATCCGCCGGATCCATGCTGATCGCGGCCTGCAGGGCTTCAGCCGCCGGTGACAGCCGGCCCTGCTTGAGCCGCAGCAACCCGCGCTCGCGACTGAGCGCCGCTTCGAGCCGCTGATAGGCCGTCGTGACCTGCACGTTGGCCGGTGTGCCCACGGCCAGCGTGAGTTGCTGATCGGCAAGCACCAGCGATCCCTTGAGCCGGTAGGCACGGGCGAGTTCGATTCGCATTTCCCGAATGGACGGTCCCAGCTTCGCTCCAAACGTCAGCGTCGCAATCGCGTCGTCGTATCGCTTGGCATCCGTGAGGGCCGAGCCCAGGTGCAGGTAGACCTCGGGTGAGACGACGCCGGCGTTCGTCACTTCCTGGAGTTGCTGGATGCCCTCGTCGCGACGTCCGAGGTCCAGCAGAGCCAGGCCGCGGTAGTAGCGGGCCTGGGGAAGCCTGCCGTCGGCCTGGATCGCGAGGTTGCTCAGCGCCAAGGCGCGTTCGGCGTTGCCGAGGCACCGCTCGGCCTCCGCGAGCGATGCGAGCAGCTGACTCTGGCCGGGCACCAATTGGAGCGCCACGGTGGCTTCGTCGCGTGCGTTGGCGCAGCGGCCAAGGTCGAAGTAGACCTGCGTGAGCATCAAACGGGCGGCGACGAGGCCGGGATCGAGCTCGAGCGCCTGTTGAAGTTCGGCCTTCGCCTCACCCGCGAAAATCTCAGTGCCCAGGCCACGGTAGGCCGCGCCGAGCAGCATGTGGGCTTCAGCGAGCGTGGGATCCAGCGCAAGGATGGCCTGGAGTTCGGGCACGGCGTTTTTGAGGCCATCGGGGCTGGCGAAGATCTGCGCGCGCACGCGTTCGAGGCGAGCGGCCGCGATCGCGGGCGACGCCGGTGCGGGCGCTTGTGCGAAGAGCGTCGCGCCCGCGAGCATGGCGGCGAAGACTCCGCAGGCGGCGGCGCGTGGGAAGCGTGACATCACGGGCAGAACGTCGTCGATTATATCGTCGCGGATTCTGGTACCCCGAATCGCGGTATCTTGCGCTGTGTCGCCCGCGCGGTCTCAGGGCCGTTCCCCAACGCCCGGTCTTCTGGTCGGGCTGGTGCTCACGCTGGCCGCGGTCGCCGCGTATTCGTACTCCACCACGCGGCAGATTTCCGGCCTGCGCGTGCTGCAGACGGACCTGGTGGATCGCAACCGGCGGGACTCACTCCAGCTCCTGCGCGTGCAGAACAACCTGAACCTGCTTGGGCTCGCCATGCGGGACATGCTCGATCAGACCGAGCCGTATCCGCTCACGGCCTGGTCGGCGCAGTTCACCCGGATCCGACGCGATCTCGACGATGCCCTGAAACGTGAAGCGGAGGCGGGGGCTGCGCCGCAGGCCGGGCGCGAGCGAGATGGGCTTGCGGACTCGATGGGGCAGTTCTGGGATGCGGTGGATCGCACGTTCGCTCTGGCCGCCAGTGGACAGGAGACGGAGGCGCGCGCGCAGATCCGCCTGTCGCTGCAGGCGCGCCAGTCGGCGCTCAGCACGCTCGTGTCGCGGTTGCTCGTCGCGAACAACGAGCGGGGGGACGAAACGGCCGTCGAGGTCCAGCGCATCTACGATCGGGTACAGCGGCAGGGGTACTGGTTGCTGACGGCGACGCTCATCGTGATCGGCGGCACCGGTCTCTATGTGATTCGTTCGAACCGCCGTTTGTTTGCCGAGCTCGCGTCCCTCTCGGATGGACGCCGGGAACTGGCGCAGCAGCTCATCGCCACGCGCGAGTCGACGCTGCGCCACGTGTCGCGTGAACTGCACGATGAGCTCGGCCAGATCCTCACGGCCATGGGCGTGATGCTGGGGCGCGCGGAGCGCCGCATTGCCGAAACCGACCCCCTTCGGGCGGAGTTGCGTGAGATTGGTGAGATGGCGCAGCAGACGCTCAACAACGTCCGCAGCCTGTCGCAAACCCTGCACCCGTCGATCCTGGACGAGCTCGGCCTCGACAGCACGTTTCAGTGGTACGTGGCCACCGCCGAGAAGCAGCTGGGGGTGCGGGTGCACTATGAGCGCATCGGCACGCCGGTGCCGGTTGATGGCACCGTGGCGATCCACGTCTATCGTGTAATGCAGGAGGCGTTGAGCAACGTGGCGCGGCACGCGCGAACGACCGAGGCATGGGTCCGGCTCGCGTACCGGCCCGACCGCATCGACCTCGAGGTCGAAGACCACGGGGCCGGCATCGATGCGCGGATTGCGAGGCGCGGGCTGGGTCTGGTGGCCATGCGCGAACGCGCGGAGCTCGTTGGCGGTACGATCCTGTTTTTGAGACCCGAGGCGGGCGGGACGCTTGTGCGTCTCAGCGTCCCCTGGGAGGAGCCCGAACCGCATGGCGCCTGAGATCACCATCCTGCTCGCGGATGACCATCATCTGGTGCGACGCGGGTTTCGCCGGCTCCTCGAAGACGATCCCGATCTGAGGATCGTCGGTGAGGCGAGCGATGGCGAGGAGGCCGTGCGGCTGGCGCTCGCCTTGCGCCCGCGTGTCGTGATCATGGACTGCGCGATGCCGGGCACCAGCGGGCTCGACGCCACCCGGCAGATTCTGGCGGCCGAACCGCAGACGGCCGTCCTGATGCTCAGCATGCATGCCGAGCAGACCCTGGTGACGCAGGCGATGGCGGCCGGCGCGCGTGGCTACGTGCTCAAGAACGCACTCGACCTCGACCTGGCATCCGCCGTGAGGCGCGTGGCGTCCGGCGAGACGGTGCTCGACCCCTCAGTCACGATCGACACGCCGCTCAAAGGCGATCGGCATCACGGCCTGAGCGCGCGAGAGCTGCAGGTGTTGCAGCTGATTTGCCAGGGCCACTCGAATCGCGCCATCGCGGCGAAACTGGCGCTCAGCGTGAACACGGTCAGCGTGCACCGCACGAACATCATGGGGCAGCTCGGCGTGCACAAGACCGCCGAGCTCGTGGTCTATGCGCTGAAGAACGGCCTCGTGGGGCCGCTGTGAACCGGCGCGAGTTCCTCCGCCAGGCATCGATCGCCGGATTGGCGATGCCGATCGCCTCGCTGGCTGGTCTTGCCTGGCAGGACATCGCCACCGGTCCGGGGCTCCGACTCGTGGATGTCACGGCCTCAGCCGGACTGCAGTTTCAGCATCGGAACGGCGCGTACGGCGGCAAACTCTTGCCCGAGACCATGGGGAGCGGGTGCGCGTTCCTCGACTACGACGCTGACGGTTGGCAGGACATCCTGCTCGTCAACGGCATGGACTGGCCCGGCCACAAGCGCGAGCGGTCCACGTTGCGCCTGTATCGCAACAACCGGAACGGCACGTTCACCGACGTCACCAAGAGCGCGGGGCTCGACGTCGAGCTCTACGGCATGGGCGTCGCGGTCGGGGACTACAACAACGACGGGTGTCCGGACATCTTCATCACGTGCGTCGGACAGAACCGGCTGTTCAAGAACACCGGCAAGGGCACATTCGTCGACGTGACGATGGCCAGCGGCCTGGGGAGCCGAGTGGGGTTCAGCACCTCTGCGATGTGGTTCGATTTCGATCGCGATGGCCGACTGGACCTCTTCGTCTGCAACTACGTCAAGTGGTCCGCCGAGCACGACGTCTTCTGCAGCCTCGACGGGCGGCAGAAGTCGTACTGCACCCCCGAGGCCTATCGCGGCGATACCTGTTGGTTGTTTCGTAACCGTGGCAACGGGACGTTCGAGGACGTCACGGCCACGAGCGGCATCTTCGACACGAGTTCGAAATCCCTGGGTGTGGCGTTGCTCGACGACGACCAGAACGGGTGGCCGGATCTGATCGTGGCGAACGACACGCAGCCGAACAAGCTCTATCGCAATCAAAAAAACGGCACGTTTCGCGAGGTTGGCCTCGAGGCAGGGATTGCGTTCAGCGCCGAGGGCCGCGCCCGCGCCGGGATGGGCATCGATACGGGCGACTACGACAACTCGGGCCGCATGAGCGTCGCCGTGACGAACTTCGACCGGGAGATGATCGGCCTGTATCGCCCGAAGAGCACGGGGGGGTACGAGGACGTCGCGCTTCGCGCGGGCGTGGGCGATCCGTCGCGCAATCGGCTCGGGTTTGGTTGTGGCTTTGCGGATCTCGATCTCGACGGGAGGCTCGACCTGGTCGTGGCCAACGGGCACATCGATGAGCCGGTCCGCAGTCTGCGAGGCGGCGTGGGACAGGCGTTTCCACCGCTGCTGTTTCTCAACGGCGGCAACGGACGGTTTCAGGATGTCGCCGCGCGGGTGGGCGCGGACTTCGCGCGCCCGCGCGTCGGACGCGGCCTGGCTTGCGGCGATTTCGATCGGGACGGCGATGTGGACCTGCTGATGACCACCAACGGCGGGCCGGCGGTGCTGTTTCGCAACGACCGCCCGGCCGGCAATCGCAGCATCCGCGTAACGCTCGTGGGCACGACGTCGAACCGCGATGGGATCGGCGCCCGGGTCCGGGTCGTTCACGGGGGCACGTGGCAATCGCGGATGGTGAAGTCCGGCTCCAGCTATCTCTCGCAGTCGGAACTGCCCCTCACGTTTGGCGTCGGACGTCGAGACCTCGTAGAGCGGCTGGTGATCGACTGGCCGAGCGGACGCACCGAGGAGTTCCCCAACGTGGCAAGTGGACGCGCGTACGTCTGCACCGAGGGAAAGGGGATTGCGCCCGTTCGCTGAGTGGAGTGGGGCACCTTGGAGCCCTGGACCTGAAGGTCCAGGGCTCCATGGAAGGTCCGGGGCTCCATGAAACGTCCAGGGCCCCCATCCTCCGTTGACGGTAATGTAGTTGGCGCATGTCATCGTCACGACTGTCACTGGGCCGCATTGTCGGCATTGCCGTAGTGATTGCGCTGGTTGGCGCAGTCGCGGTCATGTACTACCGTGCGCGTCAGCGCGCAGGCCTGCCTGAACCGGGCACCGAGGCGTACGAGCAGACGACGCGGCAGTTCTATCGCGGCCTGGCCGAGATGCAGGTGGGGCTGCTCGACGTGGCCGCTCAGTCGTTTACGCAAGCGACGACCCTGGCGCCCGGTGAACCCGCTGGCTGGGCGAATCTTGGCCTGACCGAGCTACGGCTCGGCGAGTTCGACGCCGCTGCGCCCGCGCTCGAGCGCGCCTCGACCCTGGCGCCACGCAACAGTGCAGTGGCGTTCCTGCGGGCACGCCTCGAGGCAACGCGTGGGCAGCGCGAGGTCGCCGTGACGCAGTTGCGGCGGGCGATCGAGTTGGACTCGGGCAACCTGTTCGCGCGGACAGCGCTTGTCGAGGAGATCGAGGCTGCTGGCGGTGCCGAGGCGGACAATGCGGCGCAGCGACTGCTCGAGGAACTCGTCGCGACGCAGGGAAGCAACCCTGCTGTGCTCATCGAACGCGCGCGGATCGCCGCCAAGCGAGCTGACGTGAGCGTGCTGCGTGATTCGATGCAGCGGCTCGCGACGCTTTCGACGGCGTGGCCGGCGGAAGCACTCGATCAGTTTCAGGCAGCGCAACAGGCGAGCCAGGGCAGCGACATGGCCGCCGCGTCTCGTGAAATCGCGTTTCTGCGTAACACCCTGGCGGCGGTTCCGGCGTTCCGAGAGGCGCGCGCCCGCGTCACAGCCTCAGCCGAACTGATCGCGGAGCCGTTCCACACGTTCCTACGCCTCGCGAACTCATCCTCTGCTCCCGCACCAGCCGACACAGCCCTCACGTTCTCGACAGATGATCTGGGCGCGGGGACACCTGGCGCCAGCAGGTTGGTGGCGACGCCGTTGGATGGCGATACTGCGCCCATCGTGATCGGCCGCACGGACGGCCGTGTCGCGCGGATCGATGCGGCGGGATTTTCGACAGCCGTTCCGGCGCTCGTCGGGCAGCCATCGACTGGCCCCATGTCCGCGTTCGACTGGAACAACGACTTCCGCACCGACGTGCTCATCGGCACCAAAAGGGGACCGCGGCTGCTCCTGCAACGCGAGGACGGAACCTTCGCGGATGAGACGCTGCGCGCACAGGGAGCCAACGCGCCCGTTGCCGGCGATGTCACCGGCATCTGGCCGGCCGACATCGAGATGGACGGCGACCTCGACGCCATCGTGGCCGTGCGTGGTGCGGCGCCGTTCGTCCTCCGCAACAACGGCGATGGGACCTGGCTCCGCGTGGAGCCGTTCCCCGGTGTCACTGACGTGACGTCGTTCGCCTGGAGCGACGTCGATGGCGACGGTGACCCGGACGCTGTCTTCCTCGACCGTCGTGGCGATCTCCATGTGTTGGCGAACCTGCAGGCGGGGCGGTTTCAAGAGGTGGATGGCCCGCCGCACCACGCCATGATTCGAGCGTTTGCGGTCGGGGACGTCAACGCCGACGGCGTCGTCGACGTCGTGACGCTCGATCGGGGCGGCGCGCTTCGCAGCGCCAGTGTGCGCTCGAGCGTGTGGACTGAGACCGCGAACGGCACGTGGGCGGACTCGGACGACGGCGCGCGGCTGTTCCTAGCCGATCTCGACAACAACGGTGCGATGGATTTGATTGCATCGTCCGGCGGCGAGTCTGCCCTGGACCTGAAGGTCCAGGGCTCCACGGAGGGTCCGGGCGCCACCGTGTTTCTGGCCGGCGAGGACCACGCGTGGACGCCCTTGCCGCAGCATGTGCCGGCCGCGATTGAAGATGTCGCCGATCTCAACGGCGACGGTGTGCTGGATCTCATCGGTGTCGATGGCGGGCGTGCGGTTCGCCTGACTGGGCACGGCACACGTGGGTATCACTATCAAGTGATTCGACCGCGCGCTCAGGCCGTGGCGGGCGACCAGCGCATCAACAGCTTCGGGCTTGGTGGCACGATTGAGGCGCGCTCTGGCCTGCTGGTTCAGAAGCAGATCATCGCATCGCCGCTCGTGCACGTCGGTCTGGGGGCTCGGACCATCGTCGACGTCACGCGCATCGTCTGGCCGAACGGGGTGATGCAGGCAGACTTCGATCTGGCCGCCGATCGGGCGGTCGTCGCCCAGCAGCGACTGAAGGGATCCTGCCCGTGGATCTTTGCCGACAATGGCCAGGCGCTGGCCTTCGTAACGGACTTCCTGTGGCGCTCTCCGCTGGGGCTGCGCATCAACGCCCAGGATACGGCCGGCATCACGCAGACCGAGGACCGCGTGAAGATTCGAGGAGATCAACTGGTGGCGCGCGAGGGCCGCTACGACATCCGTATTACGGCGGAGCTCTGGGAAACGCACTTCGTCGACCACGTGTCCCTGATGGCCGTCGATCACCCGGCCGATGTGGATGTGTTCGTGGACGAGCGCTTCTCGCGCGAGTCGCCGAATCTCGACGTGCACGCCGTACGGAGACCGCAACAGCCGATCGCGCATGCCTGGGACCAGACCGGGCGCGAGGTCACCGATCTCGTCCGCGCGCCGGATGGACGCTACATCGACACGTTCGATCGCGGCCGTTATCAGGGTGTGGCCGCGGATCACTTCGTCGATCTCGATCTCAGCGCGCCCATCCCACGCGGCCGGCGCACGTGGCTCGTCGCTCAGGGTTGGATCTATCCGACGGATAGCAGCATCAACGTGGCGATTGGCCAGGGCCATGCGGTCGTGCCGAGAGGTCTGTCGCTCGAGGCCCAGGACGCGAGAGGGCGCTGGGTCATGGTGGCGCCGGACCTGGGGTTTCCGGCCGGCAAGAACAAGACGATCCTGATTGATCTGTCGCGCGTCGAACGCGCCGGCGTTCCCGACGCCAGACGCCTGCGCCTGCGGACGAACCTCGAAGTGTACTGGGACAGCCTGGCGACAGCCGAGGACGCACCAGCCGCGGATCTCCGCACCACGCGACTCGCGCCGGCAGCGGCGACGCTGGGCTATCGCGGGTACTCCGTCACGCACGCCGCCGGCCGCACGAGCCCCGAACTTCCCGACTACGATCGCATCGCCAACACGGTGCCGCGGTGGCGCGACCTCGTTGGTTTCTACACCCGTTTCGGTGACGTGCGCGCGCTGCTGGACGGCGTGGACGACCGGTACGTCATCATGAATGCCGGTGACGAGTTGCGCCTGTCGTTCGGAGCGCCACCGCCGCACGCGGACTGGATTCGGGACTTTGTGCTGATCGGAGATGGCTGGGTGAAGGACGGGGACTACAACACGACCTGGTCGAAGACGGTCGGGCCGCTGCCGGCGCATGGACAGGCCGACTACCAGGCCGGCGGGCGGGCGGCGAAACTGACTGACGATCCCGTGTATCGGCAGCACGCCGACGACTGGCAGACGTTCCACACGCGCTTCGTCTCGCCCGACACCTATCTGGACGGTCTGCGATGATCACGAGCCCGGTGCGCCAGCGGATGACGTGGGTGGTGGCGACGGTGACGATGGTGTGGTCACTCGTCGCGGTGTCGAAACTCGACAAGGCCGCGTCCGGCGTCGGCGCGGCAGGCGAGTCCACGGCGCTCGTGCATGGGTTCCGCCTGACCGAGTCAGCCGCCGCGCTGGGGATGACCTTCACGCATCAGCCGGCGGAGTTCGATGCGCAACTGGCGCCCATCATGCCGCAGATTGCCTCCACCGGCGCGGCGGTTTCGATCGTCGACTTCAACCGCGACGGCTGGCAGGACGTCTACGTCACGAACAGCGCGGTGGGCAGTCCGAATCATCTGTATCGCAATAACGGCAACGGCACGTTCAGCGATGTCGCGGCGACCCTGGGAGTGGCTGATGTCAACCGTGACGGCACGGGGACGTCGACGGGCGCGGTGTGGGGAGACTACGACAACGACGGCTTCGAGGATCTCTTTCTCTACAAATACGGACGACCGGAGCTGTTTCACAACGATGGAGGACAGCGCTTCACGGCGGTGACCGACCGGGCGGGATTGCCACCGTGGGTCAACGCGAACAGCGCCATCTGGTGGGACTACGATCGCGACGGCCGCCTCGACCTGCTGCTGGCTGGCTACTGGTCTGAGGACGTTGATCTCTGGCACTTGAAGACGACGAAGATCATGCCGGAGAGTTTCGAGTACGCGGAGAATGGCGGCCGGAAGTACGTGCTGCACAACCAGGGCGATGGCACGTTCGCGGATACGACGGCGGCGCTCGGCATCGAGTCGCGGCGATGGACGCTGGCCGTGGCTGCTGGCGACCTGTTCGGTTCGGGGTATCCGGATCTGTTCTTCGCGAATGACTACGGCATCCCTCAGCTCTACCGCAACGACGGCGGCAGGAAATTCGTGGAGGTCGGGCGCGAGAGCGGGATCGCGCTGACGCCGAAGAGCGGGATGAACGCGTCGTTTGGGGACGTGTTCAACGACGGTCGACTCTCCATCTACAAGACGAACATCTCCGAACCCGGCGTGCTCGTCCAGGCGAATGACCTGTGGGTGCCGAAGACCGGTGCGGCGGGATTCGAGAATCTCGCGGCCTCGCTCGGCGTCGATCTCGGCGGGTGGAGCTGGGGCGCACAGTTCGGCGACCTGAACAACGATGGGCGCCTCGATCTCTACCTCACGAATGGCTACATTTCAGCCGGCGACCGCACGAGCTATTGGTACGACTTCGCGCAGATTGCCGTCGGCCACAGCCGCATCATCTCGGACGCGAAGAACTGGCCGGCCATGCGCGGACGCAGCTTGTCGGGGTATCAGCGCAAGCACCTGTGGATCAACGACGGCGCGGGGCACTTCAACGACGTGGCCCAATCCGTTGGCGTGACCGATACGTATGATGGACGTGCCGTGGCGTTGGCGGATCTCACGAATCAGGGTGTGCTCGACGTCCTGGTGGCCAATCAGGGTGGCCCCCTGCTCGTGTATCGGAACACCGTGGCGCCAGGCCGACACTGGATCGCCTTCGATCTCGAGGGCACGGCGAGCAACCGAAGCGGCATTGGCGCGCGCGTGGAGCTGCGCTGGAAGGGGCAGCGTCAGGTGCAGGAGGTGAGCGGCGGCAGCGGGTTCAGCGCACAGAACCAGCGGCGCCTGCACTTTGGCCTGGGTGCGGCAAGCGATGTGGACGCCGTGGTGATCCGGTGGCCATCGGGCCGTGTGCAGACGATCGAGCACCCGCCGATTGACGGCGTGCAGCGCGTGACGGAGCCCCGATCGTGACCGACACCACCGTGGCAACGTCCGCGCCCCGGCGGCGCGTCGTGTTCTCACTCGACAACCGGTTCCTGCCACCGATCCTGATCACCGGCATCCTGATCTCGGCGCACTTCACGTTCGGCATTCTCGAGGCCTATCAGCGGACGGGCGTGGCGATTCTCACAGCCATTGCTGCGGAGTTGTTGTTCGGCCGGCTCATGCTCGGCAAGTGGCCGCATCCGGCGAGCGCCTACATCTCCGGCATCAGCGTCGGCATTCTGGTCCGGTCGCCCTTCCTCTGGCCGTACATCCTGGCGAGCCTGATCTCCATAGCGTCGAAGTACGTGCTGCGGCTGAACGGCCGTCACCTCTGGAATCCCTCGAACCTCGGTGTGAGCGCGGTGCTGTTCCTCGCACCGCACACGGTGACGCTGCTGAGCATCCAGTGGGGCAACAACATCTGGCCGATGCTGGTCATCTGGCTGCTTGGCTCGGTCATCGTCTGGCGTGTGGGCCGCCTCCACGTGAGCGCTGCCTATGTCGCGTCGTTCCTGGTCTTCGGCCTCGTCCGTGCTGGCATCACCGGCGTGCCATGGCAGGCGACGCTGGCGCCCATTACCGGCCCTATGTATCAGCTGTTCATCTTCTTCATGGTGACGGACCCCAAGGTCTCCGTCCGGCCCCGGTGGGCCCAGGTCCTGGTCGTTGTCGTGGTCGCCTTCGTGGAGATGCTCCTGCGCCTCCAGGAGGTCATTTATGCCCCGTTTTACGCCTTGTTCCTGGTAGGCCCGGTGGCCCTCCTGGTAGAGGACTGGCTCAGGCCCGTTCGAACGTCGAAGCTTGGGGTTCAAACCTCGAAGTCGCCCTAGTGTCTTCACGTCATTGTCCCCATTTCCCTACATCGCGGATAATTCACCTCCATGCAGGTCGCACACGCGCGAGCGGGAGTCGGTTCGGCCCAGGGCGCGGGTCGTTTCATCGAGCGCCTGAACACCGACTGGCATGAGATCGCCCTCCGCACCTTCATGGTGATTGTGCTTGGCCACTGGGCCGAGCACTTGGCGCAGGCGTTTCAGATTTACGTGCTGAACTGGCCGGTACCCGAGGCCCGCGGCGTGCTAGGCGTGTTCTTTCCGTGGTTGATCAAGTCCGAGGCGCTGCACTACGGCTACGCCGTGGTGATGCTCATCGCCCTCTTTCTCCTTCGAAGCGGCTTTACAGCGCCGAAGGAACGGATGTGGTGGACCATCGCCCTCGGCATTCAGTTCTTCCATCACATCGAGCACTTTCTGCTGCAGTACCAGGCGGCCAGCGGGAACTACTTCTTCGGCCGGCCTGTGCCGACGAGCCTCGTGCAGTACTGGGTGCCGCGCGTCGAACTGCACCTCTTCTACAACACCATCGTCTTCATCCCGATGGCGATCGCGATGTACTACCACATGTTTCCGGACCCGTCGGCGGGGAAGCCGCGCTGCACGTGCGCGTGGGACAGTGGAACCACGGCCTGATCGCCGAAGACGCCTCGCGCGCCTCGCGCTCGCCGTCACGGCGCTCGTCGCACTAGCCGCGTGCCGACAGAGCACGCTCACCGGCGAGAGCTCGGTGGCCGTCGACACGATTCCTGAACGTCCGGTTCTTGGCGAGCCATTCGTCGTTCAGGTGGTCGTGCACGACGACCGAAACCAACGACCATTGTCCGGCGCCAAGGTGGAGATCATCGGACAGATGTCTCATCCGGGTATGGCCCCTGTTGTGGTCAGTGTCTCGGAGCCCGAGCCAGGTGTCCATCGGGGATCGGTCGTGCTCGACATGGCCGGCGCCTGGGTGCTCCGGGTCACCACCACGCTGCCCGATGGCGGTCGAGTCGATCAGCACGTTGAAGTCGAGATTCGCTGAGACACGCCACTCGGTGGACCGTTGATTCCCCTGTGGCCGTCGCCCCTCAGGTCCAAGGGCGGCCCGCGAGCCTGAAGGCTCGGGCTCGGCGGACGCCCTTGAGCCCAGACCCAACCTTGAAGCCGTAAGCCCGTGTCCTCCTCTGATAACCTCCGATCCGTGGACCTGCTGCGCTGGCCGATCGTTGGGCCGTTCCTACGCTGGCGCCACGCGCGCACGTCGCTGCAGCTGGTCTTCCTCCTCGCAGCGGTCGTCGTCATTCTTCACGGATTCTTCGGTCCCGACATTGCGTCCGCCAACTTGTCGACGACGCTCGTCTGGGTGCACTATCGCGGCTTCCTCGTCCTGGCGCTGCTCGCGGCCGGGAATCTGTTTTGCGCGGGCTGTCCGTTCGTCAAGGTTCGTGACTGGGGGCGCCGGCTGCATGCGCCGGTGATGCATCGCCCTTCGTGGCTCCGCGGGAAGTGGGCTGCGCTCGTACTGTTTGCAGCGGTCCTCTACACGTACGAACTCTTCGATCTCTGGTCGCTCCCGCTGGCGACGACGTGGCTGGTGATTGGATATTTCGCCGCGGCGTTCGTCGTGGATCTGGTGTTCACCGGGGCGACGTTCTGCCAGCATCTTTGCCCCGTCGGCCAGTTCAACTTCATTGCCTCGACGATGTCGCCGCTGGAGCTTCGCGCGCGGGACCTGTCGACCTGTTCGTCGTGTCGCACGGCAGACTGCATCGTCGGACGACACGCGCCGGAGCCGCCGCGAGCCGTCGTGCAGCGGGGATGTGAGCTCGGGCTGTACATGCCGTCCAAGGTGGGCAACATCGACTGCACGTTCTGCATGGACTGCGTACAGGCTTGCCCTCACGACAACATCGCGCTGACGGCTCGCGTGCCGGGTCTGGAACTCACCGACACCGCGAGGCGCTCGGCTGTCGGGCGGCTGACGCGGAGGCCCGATCTCGCGGCGCTGGTCGTGCTGTTCGTGTTCGGCGCGCTCACGAACGCGTTTGCGATGGTCAGGCCGGTTCGTCAGGTCGAGTTCTGGATTGCCGATCTCGTCGGCACGCGATCCGAGGCGGGCATTCTCGCCTGTCTCTTCGCGGCGTTGATCCTTGTCGCGCCCGCGGTGCTGCTGGCCGGTGCGGCGTGGCTCACGCGCGGGCTGACGCGCGATGCCCGCCAGGTGTTCGCTGTCGCGATGCGATACGTGTACGCGCTCGTGCCGTTTGGGTTTGGTGTGTGGCTCGCGCACTATGGCTTTCATCTGCTCACGGGCGCGCTGGTGATCGTACCCATCACGCAGAGCGCGGCCATCGACGTGTTCGGCGCGGCGGTCTTGGGCGAACCGCTCTGGCGCTGGGCCGGTGTCCGCCCGGGGGCCGTGTTCCCCGTACAGGTGGGGCTGCTGGTCCTCGGGACCATTGGGTCTCTCGGGATGACGGCCGTGATGGCGGCGAGTGACTACCCCGGGCGCGAGGGCCGCGCGATGGCGCCGTGGGCCGCGCTCGTGCTGTTGCTGTTCGTGGCCGCCATCTGGGTGATGTATCAGCCGATGGAGATGAGAGGATTGGGCATCGGCGGATGAGAAGTTCCTGGCGCTGGGTGATCGTGGCCGCGCAGGCTGTGCTGGTGATCGGCCTGACGTCCGTGCCCGCGTGGGCGCACTCGGGACCGCCGTTCCCGATCGTGTCTACCCAGCAACTGGGCCCGTACGAGGTGTCCGTCTGGACGGATCCGGACACCACGGACGATGGGACGCCAGGTGGCCGGTTCTGGATCACGTTACGTCCGACCGCGCCCGGTGTTGCCTTGCCGCAAGACGCTCGCGTGGTGCTGTCCGTGGCGCCAGCCGATCGGACCGGCGTCACGCTGACGGGATCGGCGGAAGTCATCGACCGGGATCCGAACCGCCGCTACGTCGCCCTCCTGATGGATCATGAAGGACGGTATGCCGTGCACCTGACCGTCGACAGCACGCTCGGCCGCGGCGAGCTCGACTCGGTCGTGGATGCGACCTACGATCTCCGGCCGGCGCCGTTCATGATTGTCGTATTCGCCATGCCGTTCGTGCTCGTCGGTTTTCTCTGGATTAAGCTCCTGCTCCGTCGCCGAAGGAAGCCCGCATGACCCGGTTCGCTCACCGCGCGCTCCTCGTCCTCGCCATCGTGATCACGATCGGCTGCGACCGCGTCACCAAGCACCTGGCGATCACGACCCTGGCCGGTACACTCGGCAGGACGTTCGCTGGCGACATGATTCGGTTCGAGTACGTCGAGAACACGGGCGGCTTCCTTAGTCTTGGCGCCAGCCTGCCCCTGGGGCTGCGCACGTCACTCTTCACATTCGGCACCGGCGTCCTGCTCCTCGCGGTCGTCGGCGTCGCGCTGCGTTACCGCTGGTCCGGGTGGTCGCTTCTCGGCCTTGCGTTGTTCGTGGCCGGCGGCGCGTCCAACTGGGTCGATCGCTTCGCGCGCGGCAAGGTCGTCGACTTCGTCAGCGTCGGGGTCGGACCGCTCCGAACCGGCATCTTCAACGTGGCCGACGTGGCGATTCTCGCGGGCGCGATCATCGTCGTCGTGAGCGAGTTGTGGCCCGAGGCGGACGCCCCCTCGAGCCCCGATCCCGTGCGCGATCGTGTGTCGTGATTGCCTCTCCCTGGCCGTCACTCGCCGCTCCCCAGCCGCCGTTGACCGGGAACCCCGTGCGTCCCTGGCGGGCCTCCGCCACACTGAGGCCATCATGTGGAGGCAGGGATGAGCACCGAACAACGCACTAATTTCGTCAGTATCGCGGCGGGCCTGTGTTTCGTGGGGTTTGGTGTGCTGCTGCTGCTGCAGACCAATGGGCTGCTGGAACTGCGGACCATCGTGAAGCTCTGGCCGGTCGCGCTCATCGTGGTCGGAGGCGCGGTCGTGGTGCAGGCCATGCGCGGCGGGGAAGGCCTGCGGGGCGTGCCGGTTGGCGGCCTCATCTGGATCGTCCTGCTGGGTATTCTGTTCAGCTACACCTTCGACCGGCGGACGGCTGCTGAGTCTGCGCCCAAGGACCAGATCAACGTCTTCGCCGTGCTGGGGGGCGACAGCCGTCCGCCGGTCATCGGCGAATTTCACGGCGGACGTATGACGACGGTGATGGGCGGGTCGAATCTCGATCTGCGCCAGTCGACCCTGGCGCCGGGGCAGACGGCGGTGATCGACGTGTTCGCGGTGATGGGCGGCAGTCAGATCCGCGTACCGGCGGACTGGCAGGTCGATTCGGAAACCATCGCCATCATGGGCGGTGTCAACACAGATCGCCCGAAGACGTCGGACAAGGACAAGAAGAACGACAGGGACGCGACCGGCTCATTCGCATCGGACCCTGCGCCCCCAACGGCGCCCGCGGTCAATCCACCGCATCTCCTGCTGCGCGGGACCGTGATCATGGGCGGCGTGACGGTCAAGCGATGAACCCGCACTTGGCCAGCAGCGCCTGCGCTTCTTCAGTCGATGCGTCGAGCTTTGCGGCGTTGCTGAGCAGGTCCGAGGCCAGCGCCGGATACCAGTTCTGGCGTGAACGATCGGCGAACCCCGCCACGTCGAACGGGATGATTGCGCGATCGATGCGATGAAAGAGGTCCTGCCGGGCATCACCGGTGGGCCGCTTCGTGGCCTCACGAGCACAGGCACGCAGTTCGTCGCCGAATCGGGGATGCGCGTGCAGGAGAAATCCCGGCGCGAGGTGCGGCCGCCCGAGTCGACGGGCGGCCTCGCTGAAGCTCGCGGCCGCGAAGTAGAGCAGACTGAGCCGCGTGAAGATCGCCGGTGTATCCATGTTCGCGTAGAGCGCGGCGACCAACTGCTCGGTGATGTCGAGCTCGTCCTGGGTGTGGTTCGTGTAGTCGGCGAGCGCCGCGTTGCGGGCGGCGCCCGGCGACGAGGACTCGAGGATGTTGAGCAGGCGCATGAGTCCCAGCAACGTCAACGGAAATCCAGTCGACAGCAATGGATCGATCACGCCGGCGGCCGATGGCAGCATGGCCCAGCCAGGTCCTGCGACCTGGCGACTGCGGTAGGCCACTCGTGGCGCGTGAATGAACGGCAGAGTAGGCCGAGCGTCACGAAACTGCTCGCGCACCGACGGCAGCCGTTCGAGCAGGCGATTCCAGGCCGGCTCGCCATCTGACGCGCCGATCTCGGCCGCCACGGCGTCGGTCAGCGCCGCGCCGGCGCTCGTGATGCCGTTGTTGAAGCGGAGCATCCAGATCCAGCCGCCGGGAAACACGTGGTGCAGCGCCGCCGCGTCGGGTGGATAGGGCGGTGTGCCATCGGTCGGCGCGACGCTCGCCCACTCGGCCACGTCCGTGAAATGTGAGTAGAGGCCCTGCGTCGGTGGCAGCCATCGCAGAGGCGCGCTACCGCCGCCCAGTGTGGAGCTCATCAGGCCGCGTGCTCCCCCGGCATCGATGACGAAGCCGGCATCGATGACGACCGACCGTCCGTGGCGCCCGCCCTCGAGACGCATCCGGCCGGCCTCGTACCGCACCTCGGCGATGGCGGTCTCGTCGATGTAGATGGCCCCCGCACGCGTCGCCTCTTCGACGAGGGCCTGATCGAACTCCGGCCGGTACCAATGCGTGTCCGCGACGTGGTCGTGCGGACTGGCCGCGACCAGCAGTTGCCTGTCGTGGGACGCTGTATCGGCAAAGACCTCGCCAGGACGATGGAAGAGGAACGTGAAGCCACGCTTGAGGCCGCACGCGATGTCGGCGTGGTCGCGCTGCCAGGTGCCCCACTTGGAGAACGAGGAAAGCTGCGGCAACTCGTATTTCGTAGCGAACTCCTCGAGCAGGAGGTTGGTCAGCGGGGTCGTGGACTCGCCGATCGCGAACCGTGGGTGCCGGCCACGCTCGATCAGCACGACGCGCTGGCCGCGCGCGCTGAGCGCGATCGCCGCGAGGGCCCCGGAGAACCCAGCGCCGATAACCGCCACGTCCGCGTCGATGCGGTGGTGCGGCAGCAAGGTCACACGGCGCCCCCGGCGCCGCAATCCTGGCACGGCGTGATCGGCACGCCACTGACCTGCGTGCGGTTCATGATGGTCAGCCGCGCCTGACGTGGTCCGGCGCACGAGCCGCATGGCGCGAAGCGTGCCAGATCCCACAGATCCGCGAACACGCGGGTTCTCGATCCTTCAACACGCGCCAGCGCCAGGGCGAGGCTGCGCTCCACGTCCGCGAGTTGAGGTTCCGCGAACGCGTGCTCGTCGGCGAGCGCCTCGAGCGCACCGTTCCCGGCCCGGGTTGGGATCATCGAAATCGCCGTGGCGCCGCAGGTGATCGCGAAATCGATCGACCGGGTCAGCCACTCGTCCTGCTCGGCCGCCGGCACGAACGGCGGCGAGATAAGCAGGAAGACGCGGAGCGTGACGTCGTTCTCTTTCAGGCGTTCAGCGGCGCGGGCGAAATCTGCGGTGGTCATCCGCTTGTTCAGCCGCTCCAGGGCGGACGGATGGCACGTCTCGAGCCCCATGGCGACCTCGAGCGTGGGTGGGCCGGACTCAGTGACGGCCCGGGTCCGCAGCAGGTCCCGAAGCCGCATCGTGCGCAGGCCAATCAACGACGGATGAGACTCCACGATGACGTGTCTGACGCCGCGCAACGCATCCACGATCCCCACGTAGTCATCGTCGGGCACGGCATGCGGATCGAAGAAGCTGCCGGCGTTGTAGAGCTTGACGGTGGTGCAGCTGTCCGGCCGGTGCGGCCACGTGCCTTCGAGCTGCCGCGGAATCGCCCCATGTGGTGTGTCCGTCTCCAGCGTGTCCCGCCAAAGATCACACATCGTGCAGCGCCACGGGCATTCCTTGCCCGCCAGAAAGATGGCTGCGACCGATGTGATGGACCCATCAGCCGCCCGTTCGTCTTCGATGACCATGCGCGGTGCAGCCCAGGGATCGGGAGGCGTCCGAGGACCCCGCCGCGCAAGGATGAACTGGTCGCGTCCCGGCGCGTCCTCCGGAAGGGGACTCATGTCGGACTGTCAGGAGTAGAGCGCGTTGAAGGTCTTGCGGTAGGTTTGCTCCGAACCGCCAAGACGTTGTCGCATGGTTTCGGCAGACACCGCGCCGTGCTGGAAGCGTCGCTTCGGAAACACTGGCATCTCGAACCCGGTCACGGCCCTGATGCCGCGCGACACGATGTCACCCTTCAATGCGTACAGCGTAGGCACGTCGTAGCTGGTCAACTCGCGAAACGGAATGCCCTCCGCGACTTCGATCACGGACGGCCGCGTGTAGGGACTGAACCCCTCGAACCCGAACCGGCGCGCGGGCGCGTAGGTGCGTACGTAACTGCGGCTGAGCCCACCGCTGTACGTGAGCGAGTGCTTGATGCGCCCCACGCCCCAGCCCTCCTGATAGAGCATCAGGTTGTTGACGACGCTGTGGATGGTGAGTTCAGCGTTCTCTTCGATGGGATAGTCCTTGAGATTCTCGTCCCCGCCGTCACCATCGGCCAGGTGCCGCCACTCCGGGTAGCGCGCGCGGATGCCGCGACAGAGTTCCAGGCCCATGGCGGCGCACTCGACGTCGAGCGGCTTGTAGTCCTCGAGCACCTGCAGCGTCTCGTTGATGTCGAGACCGGTTGGCGAGGCGTCGATCTCCTCGAGAAACAACGACAGATCGAGCGCCGCAAGAAAGGTGCGCGCCTGATCGACGTCGGGACCGTTGCCGAGGTTCAGCACGAAGGCCTTCAGCCTGGCGGGCGACATGCCGAGTTTCAGCATCGTGTGATAGGTCACCAGAAACACGGCGCCGCTATCGATCCCGCCAGAAAACGCCACGCCGACAGGCGCCGTCGGCGATGTCGCGTGGATCTGCCGGAGCCACGTCTCGACCTCCCGAGCCATGGCGCCGACGTAACGCCGGCCGATCTCATCGGATGAGGCCGGCAGCGCGTCGGTCTCGGGTGTGAAGAACCGCGAGTAGATTGGATCCGGATCGGGACAGCCGACGAGCGCGATCTCGACGAGATAGTGGGCGGGCACCATCCGCGTATAGCTCGGGTGAAACTGGCCGAACAGGCCGTCACGCTCTAGGGCCTGGTGGATCGTGTCGATCCGATCTGCCACGTAGAGCGCCGGACCTTCCTGGCGCTTCGCGAGGAAGTAACGCATGGGTCGATCCATCGAGCGCGCCATCCGAACGGTGATGCCCTCGGCGGCGACGATGGCAAACGAGCCGTCGATCCCGCGCACCGCTGACGCGTCACCGCTCATGACCCGGTGACGGGCTTCGTCCGCGCTCATGGACGACAGGCGATTCAGGGCGGGGTCGAGCAGGTCGACGACGCGGCCGACGTAGTGCAGCATCCGCGGATTGTCCACCACGGCATTCATGGGACGCAAGCGGGTGGGCCTGACGTGGCTTATCGAACCTGCGCCTGGGGGATGTCGACGCCCACACGCGTTCCGTAGGCGTGGGCGTACAACCACGTGAACTCCGCCCCGAGGACAAAAATCTGCGCCGAGTAGTAGACCCAGACCATGACGAGGACGACCGAGCCCGCGGCTCCAAACGGCGAGGCGATGCCGGCGTATCCCACGTAGAGGCTGATGAGCCATTTGCCCACGCTGAACAATGCTGATGTGACCGCGGCGCCGATCCAGACGTCCGACCAGGCGATGCGCGCCCGAGGCAGGATCTTGTAGATCAACGCGAAGAGGACGGTGCTGAGTGCGAAACTCAGTAACACGTTTGCGATCTGCAGGACGAAGCCCCAGCCGTGCAGAACGGATGCCCACCACGCGCCGACGGCCGTCAGTGCCGCACCCATCACCAGTGACACCAGCAACAGAAAACCGAGCGCGAGGATCAAACCAAAGGACAGCAGGCGCGACTGCAGGAACAGCACAATGTTCGATGTCTTGCCGGTCGGCTCCGCGCGCCACACGCGATCCAGATCGGCCTGCAACTCCGTGACGACTGACGTCGCGCCGATCAGGAGTGTCACCACGCCGACCGTCGACGCGATGAGGCCCGTCGCCGGCCGACTGCTGTGCTGCAGCAATCCCTCCACGCCCTTGGCGCTGTCCGGACCGATGAATCCCGACAACTGTGTGACAAGGGCGCCGCGGCTTGCCTCTTCGCCGAAGACCAGCCCCGCGACGGAGACGACGATGAGGATCAGCGGGGCGATGGAGAACAGCGTGTAGTAGGCGAGGGCCGCACCCATGCTGGAGCCGGCGTCATCGACCCAGGCGACGGCCGCATCCTTGATCAATCTTGCGAACCCGTGCACGGTGAGCGGCGGGGCCGCACGACGAACCGGGGGGGTGTGGGCCGCAAGAGCCATCTTGCCGTGTCAAGGCAGCAAGAGGGGGGCCAAGTCGGCCCGTGGCGAACTCGTCACTTCCGGGCTGGACGGGGACCGAGGTGGGCGGTGCGCAGCCCAATGGTGGGAAGTGCGCGCCTTCAGGGCGTGGTGAGTTGCTGAATCGCCGCGATCAGATCGGCGGGATCGATGGGCTTGGATACGTGCCGGTCGAACCCGCAGGCGATGGCCCGCTCCCGGTCGGCGGATCGTGTGTACGCCGTAATCGCGGTTGCCGGAATCGTCGCGTTGGCCCCGGTGAGCGCGCGGACCTGCTGGATGAGATCGAAGCCATCCATCTCCGGCATGCCGATGTCGGCCAGGAGGACGTCGACGGTCTCCCGGTTCAATAACGCGAGGGCCTCAGCGCCCGATCCTGCGGTCCACACGCGCGCACCGGCTGATTCCAGCACGTCGCGAATCATCGACGACTCGTCCGGGTCGTCGTCGACGGCCAGGACGCGCAGGCCATCGAGCCGCATGGCGGTCGGTGTCTCTTGCGCGGACGTCACGTGCACGGTCTCCTCGTGCAGGATGGCGGCCGCGCTCATCCCCGAGGCCGGGAGCCGCGCCGTGAATGTTGCGCCTTGACCCAGGCCACCCGATTGCGCCGTCAGGGTGCCGCCGTGCATCTCGATCAGGTGCCGGGCGATCGCCAGGCCGAGTCCAAGGCCTCCGTGTTCGCGTGTGTAGCGGCTGTCGGCCTGCCTGAATCGCTCGAACACCCGTGGCAGGAACTCCGGTGCGATGCCGATCCCAGTGTCGCTGATGACGATGTCGAATTGATCGGCCGACTTCTGAACCGCCACATCCACGCGGCCACCAGAGGGTGTGAATTTCACGGCGTTCGAGAGCAGGTTCCAGAGCGCCTGTTGGAGTCGATCGGGATCGACGGTGGCGGGCGGCAGGGTATCCGGCAGGTTCGTGCGCAGGGCGACGCCTTTCGCGACGGCTGCCGCGGCCACGGTGTCGAGACTCTGACCGACGAGGAGGACCAGGTCGGTGGGCTCAAGGTTGAGGCGCACCTTGCCGGACACGACGCGAGAGATGTCGAGGATGTCCTCGACCAACCGCGCCAGCACGGTGCCGTTGCGTTCGATGACCTCGAAGGCTCGTGCGTGGTGTTCCGGCGGGACCATCTGCCACTTCAACATCCGGGCGTATCCCAGCAGCGCGTTGAGCGGCGTCCGGAGTTCGTGCGAGAGGGTCGCCAGGAACTCGTCCTTCATGCGGTTGGCGCCATCAACCTCGGCATACGCCTGGGCGTTGTCCACGGCCAGGCCTGCGCGGAATGCAATTTCCTGTGCGAGTCGCAGATCGTTTGCCGTGTACCGGCGTCCCGACTCGGCTGACACGAACGTGATGACGCCGAATAGCGCATCCCGTGCGCGCACCGGCACGCGCATGAACGACGTCACCTGCAGCTCGCGAATCGCGGCGAGATGTTCCGCGCTGCGCGCGAGGGTGGCAAGCACATCGTCCGGCGGCATCTGTTCGATGACGACGGGTTCGCCTGTCCGCACGACATGCCCGACACTGAAGGGCGACGAGTCCTCCTCCGGAAAGCGATCGGCGAAGCGTTTCGCCAGCTCGACCTTTTCTGGATCCACATGCTCCAGGGCCAGCCGGCGGATGGTGCCCGCGTCATCGACCAGTTCGATCGAACACCAGTCCGCGAAATACGGCACGGCAAGCCTGGCCACATCCTTGAGCGCGTTCTGGTAGTTGAGTGAGGCCGAAAGCGCCTTGCCGGACTCGGCGAGAAAGTCCGACTCCAGGCGGCTGCGGCGCTGGGCGTCGTAGAGTCTGACGCTGGTCATGGCGGCCGACGCGAGGTTAGCGAGCGCCGTGGCGGCCTGGACGTCGACGTCACTGAACGAACGCCGTGTCCGGCTGTAGAAGGTGAGCGTGCCGGACGTCTGCGCCTGCAGGCTCAGCGGGACGGCGAGCATGGAGCGGATGCCCTCGTGCTCATAGGCAAGGCGGCGGTCCTTGACGCGCGGATCGGTCCGGACGTCCGAAATCATGATCGGCTGATCGAGCAGGGCTCGCTCGCGGGCGGCCGGGAGCGATGCGATCGTCGTCTGGCAGAACACCTCCGACATGCCGTGCGACGACTCGATGCGCCAGGCGTCGGATTCCGGATCGCGCTGCCATACGGCATAGCCATCGGTGTTCACGAGTTGTCCTGCCACGGCGAGGATGGCCGCGAGGACCTCGTCGATTGTGGGGGCGCCCAGCAGGGAACCTGACGCCGCCACCAGTGTCAACAGTCGCCGCTGGAGATCCGTGCGGGCTGATTCGGCCGCCGCCAACGCCGCTGCTGAGCGTACCCGCTCGGAGACGTCGCGTGCGATCTTCGAGGCGCCAACCACGCGTCCGTCCGGATCGTGAACGGGCGAGACCGTCACGGACACTTGCACCTCGGCGCCGTCCTTCCGTAAGCGAACCGTTTCGAAATGTGCAACATTTTGTCCAGCGCGAATTCGCCGGAGGACGAGGTCCTCCTCCTGCTGGCGATCCGGCGGGATGATCATGCGAATCGACCGGCCAATGGCTTCCTCAGGCGTGTAGCCGAACATCCGCTCGGCCGCCGGATTCCAGGTGACGATCGTGCCGTTCAAGTCCTTGCTGACGATCGCATCGTCGGAGGATTCAACAATCGCGGCAAGGCGCTGCGCGGAAGAGGTGAAGTCCGAATCCATCCGTGAGCGAATTCTACGCCAGGGGCATGCGGGGCAAAATGCGAAAATCAGTGCAGCCGGCGGCTCGTCGCGCCCGCTGAAGAAGGCCAATCCGTGGTGGTGTCGGCGTCCCAGAAGTCCTCATTGCGACGAGGCGTGGCGATGTGTTCGGTCAGGTGTTTGAGGACGCGGTCGGCGGATAGCTCGTCGACGAGCATCGCGTCGAGGCGCTGGATCACCTCATCAACGCCCAGCACTTCGGCGTGCGACAGCGCCGTGTGGTACGCGGCGATGCCGTGATGGACGAACTGCAGGGCCAAGCCGGCGATGGACGCATCCCGGAGCGGTCCGGAAACGAAGATCTCCGCCATGTGGCGCTCACTGTCACGAATCAATCCGCGCACGCCAGAGGATGCCGAAGCGCCTGCCGGCACATCGAGCGATGCGAAAACCTCTTCGAGTCGCGCCAGATGCGCACTCGTATCCGTGAGTCGTGTTTGCAGGAAGGCCGCGAGCGACGGCGCGCTCGCGCATCCGGCGAGATCCGCGAGCGCGCCCACCAACAGGCGCTCCGCGTCGTAGAGCTCACGGACCTGATCGATCAGCAGCGTGCGAAACGAATCGATGGACTGCGTCACGTGTTGCCTCCAGCGCCCACGGTGCGCGGCCTGCGTCAGGACACGCCGCCGCGATCCTTTTCCTGCTTGGGCTCATCGTCGTACCCGGCGCCGGGGCCGGTGCGATCTCCCACTTCGCTCTCGTCAGCGCCTTCGTGTTCGGCCGGCGGCGCAGTTGGCGCGTCGCTGACCGATCCTGATTTTGGAGACGGGTGTGGTGTGCCAGCGCCATCATGTGGTCGCTGCAGGGGCATCTTTGGGTTGTGCGTGGTCATCCTGCCTCCGGTTGACTGGTAATGGAGCAAGCCTCGTGCCCGACTCGATCCGGTCACGTTCCGGAGCGCATCGGATCGTTGGGATCGGGTGGTTCGGTTTCCGGATCGCTCGGCACCGCCGGTTCGCCAGGCTCACGAGTGGCCGGCGGATCGACCCGACCTGGCTTTTCAGAAGGCGGCTCGCGACGGGTGCGTTCGCGCGTCTGAGGGTCACGTCTGGGCATCGGCGTGGGCTCCGGTCGCGCCGCTTCCACGTCTGGATCGCCGGAGACTGATTCTGGGTGAGACGTTGTCATGTTGCACCTCTTGAGCCGAGAGGGGCAAAGCGCGTGCCGCCGGCGCGTGCGCCGCATGCGCGCACTCGGGTCGTAATCAAGTATTTCAAATGCTTGTATATGCTACACTTGCGCCGGTCGTTACCTCGATGCGGTTGACGAAATCTTCCGACTATTCCCTCCGCGTTTTGATCTATCTGGGCGTCCACTCGGATCGCCCGGCCTCGATCGGTGAGATCAGCCGCTCGTACAACGTGTCGCCACACGTCGTCGCCAAGGTCGTCCAACGCCTGATCGACGACGGTTCGGTCGTCAGTGTGCGGGGACGACGAGGCGGCCTGCGGCTGAACAAGACGCCCGCCGCGATCAATGTCGGAGCGATTGTGCGGCACACGGAATCGAACTGGGACGTGGTCGAGTGCTTCAACCGTGAAGCCAACACCTGCCCCATCGAGCCTGTCTGCGGCCTGAAGGGGGCGCTCACGCGAGCGCAGCGCGCGTTTCTCGGCGTGCTCGATGACTACACCCTGGCGGATTTCCTGCCACGGGCACCAACGGTCAAGCGGTTGCTGCGACTGTCTCTGGAGCGGAGTATGAACACGTGAGCATTCATCTGATCAATCCCAGCCACGTGTCATTTGGCATTGGCGTCATTACCCCTCGCTGGCTGTACGTGCTGGCGGAAGCCACGCCGCGCCACTTCGGCGACCCAGTCATCACCGACGAGACGCTCGAACCGCTGGACCCGACCGTCATCGTCCCGGGCGACATCGTCGGCATCGGTATTCACACCGGGAACGCGTTACGTGGGTACGAGATCGGGCGGCTGGCGCGCAATGCCGGCGCGACCGTGATCTACGGCGGCATCCACGCCACGCTGTATCCCGAGGAAGTCCACGAGATCGGCGGCGCGCACGCGGTGGTCAAAGGGGACGGAGATCTGGCCTGGGCCCAGGCGCTCGACGACGCCGCTGCGGGGCGACTCCAGCGAGTGTACGAAGGCGGACGCGTCGAACCTGAGGACCTGCTCCCGGCGCGGTGGGATCTGATGCCGGAAAACCGGTACATGTGGGCGTCGGTGCAGACGGTCCGCGGGTGTCCGAAGCACTGCTCGTTCTGTTCGGTCTGGAAGACCGATGGTCAGCGCCCACGTCAACGTCCGAACGATCGCGTGATTGGGGAAATCGTCGCGTTGCGACGCAAGGGCTTCCGCTTCATTGCGCTCGCGGACGACAACTTCTATCCCGTCACCCTCACCGATCTGAAGATGGCGGCTCGGAAGGTCGATCAAACTTCGTTCAATACGCTCAGCACCATCCGCGCCGATCGCTTCGATCTGATGCGACGGCTGGCGGCGCTGCCGTCGGACATGGTCTTCTTCACGCAAATCACGATGGAATCAGCCGAGGATCCCGAGTTCCTCGAGGCGATGCGCAAGGCGCGCATCAAGGGCGCGCTCGTAGGCATCGAGTCGGTGTCCGCCGAGGGGCTCAAGGACGTGCACAAGGGGTTCAACGTCGCGGGGGAGCAGCTCGTCGAGCGCCTGCGTGGGTTCAAGGAGCACGGCGTGCACGTGCTGGGGTCATTCATCTTCGGTCTGCCGAGCGATCACGACTTGACGTTCGACGCGACGGTGGCCGTGGCGAAACAGGCGGGTGTGACCTTCGCCCAGTTCGTGATGCTCACGCCGTTTCCGGGCACCAACGACTTCGCCGTGTGGGAAAAATCGATGGCCGACGATCCCACGCGCATCGCGGGCGTGCCGCTGACCCGGCACTGGCTGATTCCGCAGGGGCAGCGGCCCAAGGTCTACACGCCGCATCCGACGATGTCGGCCGACGACATCCGCCGCGGAACGCAGCGGGCCTGGGATCAGTTCTACAGCCTGGGGAGCATCTGGAATCGTTCGCAGTGCGTGCAGTCCCTCAAGTCGCGGTTGGCGTTCGTGCTGATCTCCAAGCTCTATCGACAGATGTACGCCAACACCGGGATTGCGACGGATAGTGCGCGCGTCGGGCGCTCGGCGCAGTGGGCGCGGTGGATTGCCAATCCCTGCCGGCGTCTCTTCACCGCGCGGCCGATGCCCGAGCTGACGGCGCCGATCTAGGGAGCGTCGACGTCAGAACGTTGAAGTTGGACGTGAGTACTTCGAACCTGCCGACCCGGCAGGCCGTCGTCTGTGACGCCAATGCCCTCCGAAGCCAAAGACATCAGTTCCCGAGCCGACATCATCAGGCTTGTCGATGGGTTTTACGAGCGCGTGCGCCACGACGACGTGATCGGGCCGATCTTCAATGACGTGGCGCAGGTGGACTGGGCCGCGCACCTGCCGAAGATGTACGCATTCTGGGAATCCATCCTGTTCGGCACCGCCGGCTTCAAGGGCAACCCCATGGCCGTGCACCGCGCGCTCGCGCAGCGTGTGTCGTTGACGGGCGACGAGTTCGAACGTTGGCTGGCGGTGTTTCGCCTGACGGTCGACGCGTTCTTTGCTGGTCCGACCGCCGAAGACGCCAAGGATCGGGCTTCTCGCATCGCGGTCACCATGCAGCATCACATTAACGCGGACGCCGCGCAGGCCATGTTCGTCCGGCGCGCATAAGGGCTGTGGCGCCGGGTCAGTCGTGTTCCCCGTAGATGCCGCCGGGGAGTCCTTGCAGTACTTCTTCCAATCGGTTCTTCAGGCTCTCGTAGGCCACGACTGACGAGGGGTGTTGGGCGGAGTGCTCTTCGCCTACGTCACTGGCCGCAACATCCCGCGCCGCCTCGAGCGCCTGATGAAGACGTCGCAGTTCCGCCGCGGTGAAATCCATCGCAATCCTGGCGTCATCGTTCGTCATGGTTTGTCCTGAGGCAATATAGCGCGACAAGGCATGTCGGAGGACACGACATACCGCGGGGGGCCGAGGGAGTGAAACTCGTTGACGGGAGAAGGTTTAGTGAGTGGTGCCGAGGGCCAGAATCGAACTGGCGACACTACGATTTTCAGTGCGTCCTAGGCCGAAAACGTCTGAAACGCGATGACATCGGTTGATGCGCATAAGGTCAATTGTGCCTGGAATTTAGCTGGTGTCTTGGCGTAGCATCGTTTTTCTCCAAGCGTCGTCGTAGTGATACCCCCGTGTTACCCCGAGCGGACACTACGACAAGTACTACGACATGGAGCGAGGTGAGAAATGCCTACGCTGATGTTGACCGCCCGCTTCGTGCAGAGCGTCAAGCCCACAGCCACTCGCACAGAGTATTTCGACGAGGACGTCACCGGCCTTGCCCTGCGCGTGACGCCGACCGGTGCGAAGAGCTGGAGCGTCCTGTATCGACACCGTGGTCGTCTCCGCAGGATGACCCTGGGCAGCGAACGCGTCATCACTCTGGCAAGTGCCCGGGAGAGGGCACGCGACCTGTTGCACGATGCCAGCAAAGGCTCGGACCCGGCCGCGGAGAAGCAAGCTGGCCGACGGGCCGAGACCATCGAGGACCTGGCGACGCTCTATCTCGAGAAGTGGGCTAAGCCGCGCAAGCGCTCGTGGAAGGCTGACGACAACCTGCTCCGCAGGAAGATTCTGCCCAGATGGCGCCGTCGCGCCATCATCGATATCACGAGGCAGGACGTGCGGCAGCTGGTCGAGGCCGTGGCCGAGGCCGGTGCGCCCATCGTCGCCAATCGCGTCGCCGCGCTCCTCTCGAAGCTATTCTCGTTCGCCCTAGACCGCGACCTTGTCCAGTTCAGTCCGGCGGTCCGGATCGCACGGCCTGGCGTGGAGAAGGCCCGCGATCGTGTTCTCACGGAAGAGGAGATCCGAGCGGTGTGGGTCACGTTCGAGGCCATGCCGGCCGCGATGGCGGCGTTCTACAAACTAAGGTTGCTGACTGCCCAACGTGGCGGCGAGGTGGCCTCGATGTGCTGGCGTGATGTCGATTTGGTGCACGGTTGGTGGACGATTCCATCTTCAGGCACCAAGAACAAGCTGGCGCATCGCGTCCCGCTGTCGGGACCGGCGGTGTCGCTTCTTGCTGCGATGCTTGCGGAGGCGGATGCCGCCGAGACCTTCGTCCTGGCCGGCGCGCGCGGTAAACGGCAGCAGGCCGAGGCGTGTGCGTTGTTCAAGGTTGATGACTTCCGCGGGCACGATCTCCGACGCACCGCCGCCTCGTATATGGCCAGCGGCGGCATTCCTCGCCTGACGATTGCGAAGATCCTGAACCATGTCGAACGGAGTGTGACGGCCGTGTACGACCGGCACTCCTACGACCCCGAGAAGCGCTCGGCACTGGAATGGTGGAGTGTGCGATTGCTCGCGACGTTGAGCGATGACGAACGAGGGAAGGTGCTCCCGTTCGTCGGGGCGCGATAGGCTGTCGACTGCTCACCGATCGGCGCGCGACCCGCCACCAGACAGGAACCAGCGTTTGAAGGGACCGCAGGAGGCTGGTTAGTGGGGCCAGTGGCGCGGGGGACTGCTGGCCCGCCCCTCGGCCCCGGGTGCGGCCCGGGGTGCGGCCCCGCCACTCGTGCTGGCTGCCAAACGACAGAGGACCAGAACTCCAGTGCGCACCGTAATTAGAGCCGATGCGCCAATGTCTTCGACGTGCGATCTGAATCGATCCTGTCCACTGCCAGTCCATGCCCTGTCCAGTGGCGAGGGGGGAGCGACCCCTCCGTTGGGTCAGGGCCTTGACCCAACGCCTGTCGGCGTCGGGCCGGCCCTTCGGGGTCGCTCCCCCCTGGCCTGCGCTGCGTCCAGTGACGTTGTGACACGCTGGCGGCACGTGAAGCGCCACGAGCGCCGCACGGTGGACGCCCCGTCCGAGATCGTCGACCGAGCACGCGAGACATCCGATACGTCTTAATGAAGCTCACACGAATCGCGTCCGGATCGTGCGTTCACATCTGCCGGCCGTTGGAACCGCATCGCGCCGCGCTCGTGTTCTACGTGCGTTTCATTGCCGACACGGCAGACCGCGGCGCGAATCAACTCACTGACACCCGGATTGACGGGAGACTGCGAGTGTCTGGCCTGACGCGCAAGAGCACTCCGATGAGCGCGCAGCATCACCGTGCCGCCGGTCAATACCCTATCGATCACGTGCCGTCGGCGCGCCCAGGGATGAAGGCATATTGATGCGGACTGCGTCGGGGCAACGGTCGCCCTGAGCCTCGCGCGCAGGGCCGTGGTCGACGCGCTCGGCGCTTCGCCGGGGAACGCTGAGAAATGTCACCAACACACACGCCTGGCGGGCGCTGTGGTGGGAGCGCCAGCCCGAAGGACAGGGAGGTCAATACTGCGGGATTAGTCGCGACACCTAGCCTAGCGCCAAGGTCTGCCTCGTGTGCGAACGAAATTCGGGCAAATCCGGCATGAATGACCTCTTCGTCAACTTGCCGGTGACGGCGTTGGTGAAGCCATTGGTCCGAGGTGCGCACAAACGCTGGGCCATCGAGCAGCAGTATCAAGAACTCAGAACCAAACTCGGCCTCGACTACGCTGAAGGGCGCTCATACCCCAGCCCGGCTGCCTCCTGTCGTTCTCACCGCCATCGCCTGCGCCTGCCTTCAACGGGACCGCGACGCGGTCCAGACCAGTCCCAGGCATTCGCACGATCGCCAATGAACGCTTCGCGGCGATCCCGTTTGCTTGACAACCGCCCTATTTCGAGCGCATCCAAGAACGCCTGCAAGTTACCCTGCGGATCTGACAACGTCCTAATAGGGCGGCCAGGCAAGAGACTCTTGCGCGCATAGTAGGACTCTTTGTTCGCTTCGGGCACAGAAGACGCCGTGAAACGCAAGTGACACCTTGACAGTGTGATTTACGACGCCGATACTGCCAGCTTCAACGCAGTACGTCAGTTGTTCTCGTCGAGGGAAGAGATTACATCGTCTATGTGGAGTCTCGCCCGTCTCTTGGTAACCTGCACCTACGTTCGCCCCGGCGTGCGGCTCTGGGTTGTCCTAGTCCTTGTGTCGGCGCCATCGGTCTCGGCCCAGACCCTGGAGAGTGCGCGCCTCCAGATCACGGTCGTCGATCCGACGCGCGTCGCCGTCGCTGGCGCGACGGTGACCGTTGTCGGCATAGACGACACGACACGAAGGACCACCGTCGCGCCCGTAGTCTCGGACGAGAAAGGCGTGGCTACGATCGACGGGATGACGCTCGGGCGCTACTCTCTTCAAGCCGCGTTTCCGGGATTTGACTCGGGACTGCTCCGGGACGTCACGCTCCGCCGGGGAGACAACCGTCACGTCCTGATGCTTGCCCTTAAGACCGTCGTTGAAAACGTGACCGTTGGCGGGGGCCAGGACCTCGCGGCGAGCCGGACCGCCTCGTCGTTCGGCCATGCGATGTCCGACGAGGAGATTCAGACGCTGTCGGACGATCCTGCCGAACTGCGGAAGCAGTTGCTGGACCTGGCGGGGCCCGATGCCACGATTCGGATCGACAGCTTCGAAGGCGGAGAACTGCCGGCCAAGTCGCAAATCAAGTCGGTGCACGTGACACGCGACCAGTTCGCCGCGGAAGCTGCGGTGCCTGGGTCGACGTTCGTGGACGTCATTACGCAGCCAGGCACCGGCGGGTGGTCCGGCGTCGTCAACGCGGGCTACCGCGGCACCATGCTCCAGGGCATCAGCCGGCCGTTCGTCAGCGTCAAGCAACCGGATCAGAGCCGAAACCTCAGCGGCACGATTGGCGGCACGCTGATCCCAAACAGGAGCGACTTCTCGGTGGCCTTGTACGGTCAGGATCAGTACTCCAGTCCGATCCTTAATCAGCCTGGATCGCCCGCCAGAATTCTGCCCGTCAGACAGGGCCTGTCGGTGTGGCAGGCGAATGGACTGGTCAACTATGCTTTGACCCGAGACCAGACTGTTCGGATCGGGCTGACGGGCGCCCGCCAGAGGTTGCGCAACCAGGGGGTCGGCGCCTACGACAGCCCTGAGCGCTCGTCGACGTCCGATTTCACCGTGTATCAGATTCGCCTCCAGGAGGCCGGACCGGTTGGCCGCCGCACGTTTCAAAACACGCGGCTACAGCTTACGTCAATCGATCAGACCTCACGGTCCGCGCTCGAGGCGCCGACGATTGTGATCCAGGACAGCCGCACGACGGGCGGCGCGCAAGTGACCGGCGGTACGACCCAGCGTTCCCTGGGCTTCGCATCCGACGTGGACTACATTCGCGGCATCCACTCCTGGCGCGCGGGCGTCCAGGTGGACGGGAGCTGGTTCGACTCGGACGCCAACGCCAACTATCTGGGGACCTACACCTTCGCCAACGAGGAGGCGTTCAGCAAGGGGACGCCGTTGCTGTTCACCCAATCCGTGGGGGATCCGACCCTCAAGTATCTGAACGTCCAGACCGCCGTCTATCTGCAGGACGACCTGCGGGTGAGCAAAGCGCTGACCGTAAGTCCGGGCGTCCGGTACTTGGTGCAGACGCACGTCAAAGACAAGTCAGGAGTCGCCCCACGAATCGGGCTCACGTGGTCACCCTTCAAGAGCGGCGCGACGACCCTTCGCGTGAGCGCCGGGCTGTTCTATTGGCCGATGGAAATGGGCCGCCTCTACGAACAGACGCTGCGCTATGACGGCCGTCATCAGCGGCAGGTCGTCATCGTCAATCCTACCTTTCCGAATCTGGGACCGGTCAATTCGCTGCCGTCGAGCCAGTATCTTCTTGGAGATTTCCGGCTTCAGCGCAATCTTCGCTACAGCGCAGGGATCGATCATAGATTCTTACCTCACCTGCGGGCGAACGTACTCTACGCCTACTGGCATCAGTTCCAGTTGTGGCGTGCCGAGAATCTGAACGCGCCAATCGATGGGATCCGACCGGATCCGGAGTTTGCGAACGTGCTGGTCGCCGTAACCGACGCCGCGCTACGGCGGCACGACTTGACCGCCGGTCTCACCATGAGTCTTCTTGGTTCAGGCGCCGCCAACAGCCAGTCCCCGTTCAACTGGAGACGACTGTCGCTCACCGCCACGTACGGACTCGTGCATGGGCGCCAGAACAGCGACGGCCCGTTCTTCGTGCCACCGACGGGCGACCTCGGCGCGGAGTGGGGCCCTCAGCCCGCCGATTCGCCCTACCGCGTCGCCCTGTCGCTGACGTCGACGCAACTTCGTAACCTAAACGTGAACGTCTCCTGGACAGCCAACGCGGGTTCGCCGTACACGCTGACCACAGGCGTCGATGACAACATGGATGGGATCATCAACGACCGACCCAAGGGCGTCGCGCTGCGTTCGCTCCGCACATCAGGACAAGCCTCCGCGAATCTGCGCCTGGCCTACACACTCGTTTCGGGCGGCGGCACACCCGTCGGTGCGTCCCCAGACCCCGGGGCCCGACGATACCGGCTGGGTCTGACGTTGAACGCAACCAACATCACCAACCACATGAACTTCGGCGGTTACAGCGGCAACATGCAGTCGCCGTATTTCCAACACCCGACGTTCGTGATGAACCCACGACGGGTCGATTTCGGACTCACCGTCGGGTTCTGACGGAGTTCACTCGGATCGGACGACGCGGCTGAGCGCACGCTCGGCCAGTGCGAGCATCGTCAATGTTGGATTCTGCCACCCGGCCGTCGGGAAACACGCACCGTCCAGAACCCACACGTTCGGCGCGTCCCAGCAGCGGTTCTCCGTATCGAGCACGGACGTCGCCGGCGAACGTCCCATGTGCGCGCCGCCCAACTCGTGGACGAACTGGCCTGGCTGCGATCGGGACCAGTGCTCGATCGGCAGGTCCAGCGCCGACGCCAACTTCTCGAGTGATGTCTGCGCGTGCGCCACCATCCGCCTGTCGTTCTCGCCGCGGCTCAACGCAATCGCCACCGTGCCGATGCCCCAGTCGTCGACGAGGCCGTCGGCCAGACTAATCCGGTTGCCCGCCTGATAAGCCACTTCCATGATCGCTGTGAATGCCCAGGTTAACGGCTCGGACGGGTCGGTCCCGAGCCGCCGGCCCGCATAGCCGATGACGCCGTAGCCGCGATGAAAGTCGCACCAGTGGTCGCCGAGGTTCACGAACCTTGGAATGCAGACGCCCGCCGCACCTCCGGGGGGCTCAGCATGCCCTGTACGGGGCCATCCGTCCGGCAGACGGCCTGAACATCTGATCGCCCAGTGCTCGGTCAGGTTAGAACCGAGAAGACCGGCGCTGTTGCCCAAGCCATCGGGGAAGACTGGCGATCTCGAGTTCAAGAGAATCCTTACGCTTTCGATGGTCGACGCACACAGGAAGACGCGCGCACCGAGAGCGAGGTCGCTGGCACCACTGTCACGATCGACATATTCGACGCCGCGGACACCCTGCGGGATATCGTCTGCCACTATTCGCGCGACGATCGCGCCGGTCTTCATCGTCAGCCGGCCGGTCGCGAGTGCCGCGGGGATGAGACGCGCCATCGAGGATCGCGCTGGCACGGCGGAGGCTGCGTCTGCCGGGATGCCGCGGGCCGGCAGTACGCGCAGGCCGAGGGCGCGCTCGGACGACATTTGGATCAACCGCCGTTCGGCGTCGGTCTGATGGCTGGGGCCGACGAAGGCGCCGTCTGGCAGTTGTAGGAGTCCTGCGGCCGACCCGCAGACACCCAACGTGCGTTCCACGACGCCGTAGTGCGACGAGAGATCCGCGTGCGTGAGAGGCCATGCGAATCCGACGCCATCGCGTTCAGGATCGCTAAACTCGCAGTCCGAGAATCGGAGAGCAGTCCCGCCCCACATCAGGCTGCGGCCGCCAGGTTGACGTCCGCGAATCCACAGGAACGGTGGCGTGGACTCGGATCGATACGGGTGGCTGACGTCGTCGACATACCAATGGGGATGCCGTCCCCAGTCACCGTGCCGGGACTGAATCGGCTGCCGATTTTGGGCATGATCAGGGAGGGGCTCCGGCCGCGCCGCCAGTGCCGGTCCGGCTTCGAGAACCAGCACGTGCATTCCCGCCTGTGTGAGGCGCAGCGCCGTCCATCCTCCGACGAGACCGGTTCCAACGACGACAGCGTCGAATCGCTGGCGAGCCACGGGTCACCCCTGGAAGTCGGGCGGACGCTGTTGCGTCGACGCTTCGAGCCTGCGCTGAACCGCGCGAGGCAGCGCGGCGGCGTAGATGGCCAGCAGCCTCTCTGCGGGCCGAAGCGTCGAGATCAGGGGACCGATCGCTGCCAGCAGTCCCACGTTGTCGCGTACTAGCGAGCGTTCAGGTCGAGCTACCCGGCGGTAGAAGTAGAGACACTCAGGCACGACTTCAACCGATACGCCAGCGGCCATGGCTTTCAGCAGAAAGCCCCAATCCTCGAGCATGCCGGACCCTGGCGGGTGGGCAAAGCCGCCGAGCTTCGTGAACACCGCGCGCCGCACGCACATGTTGGCATCGCCGACCCGGTTCTCAAGGAGAGCGATCGGTAGCGCGGCGCCGAAGGGCATCCACCGCTGCACAATGGGCACCGCCGGCGGAGCGGATCCCTGCCCCTCGAAGGCGTCGTAGCCACAAACCAGGATGTCAGCTCCTGAGTGAACTGCGGCGCGCACGAACACGTCCACCTCCTCAGGCTTCGCGACGTTATCATCGTCCATGAACAACAGCCATTCGCCGGTTGCGAGGGCGGCCGCCATGTTGCGCGCAAGCCCGGAGGCACCGGGCTGACGTCGCAGGATCTTCCACGTACGCGCCTCGAAATCACCGGCCAGCGCATCGAGTACGGCCATGGCATCGCCCGCGTCGCTGCCGTCGTCGATCACGATCAGCTCGATCTCGGGGTAAGTCTGCGCGCGAATCGAGTCGACGGCTTGAAGAAGCGCGCGCGGTCGGTTGAGCGTTCCGATGATCACGGACACCTTCGGCGTCCAGCGCGGATCGTTGCGTTCGAGCGCCCGCGGCCTCGTCGTCACCCTACCCCGGAGCCTGGCGGTATGCAGGTTCGGCGTCGCCGGATACGGACTACGAACCCCTCCCGCCAGCACTCTGCAACACAGGCTCGCGATTGAATCCGCATCGAACGCGGCCGCGGCGGCTGCCCGATCAGACGGGCGGATAGACCGCATTGGCTCTGGCGAGACGACGACGAACGGTCGGCCGGTTCTGAGAAGCTGTAGGGTCTCGTGAGGATAGAACGTCGACGACGGCATGACACACGGAAGCCATGCCGGATCGCCACCCGCCGAGCTCTGGGCATCGACCTGCTGGATATCAGGACACGACTGCCGGACCAACCGCATCCACTCGTTCGCCACCGGAGCCGAGAATTCCGTCTGTCGAAACTCGATCGCGAGTCGATCGGGCGTGATCACTCCTGAGCGCGTCACCTGAATCAGGGCACGTCGCAAAGCGACAGCCGACGCCCAATGCCCGGCCGACACGATGAACGCGATGCCGAACACAGGATGCACATGGGGCCGGTGTTCAGCGGAGCTATGGCTTCCTGCGGATTCCAGCCAGCCGGCGTCGATCTCTACAGTGCCTTTCGACGTCCATTCCCACTGTCTCAACCAGCGGCGATGTTCGGTGGATGGAAGCACGACGCGATCGGCCAGCGCAACGCTCTGTCGCTCGAGCCAATCGCGCTCGAGCAGCGTGTTGTCGGCGATGGGGCGGCCCGCACTCAGTTCGGACCAGACCGTCGGACCATGAACAGCCACCGTGACGCGCGAGTTTCGAAATCCCAATCCGAGGTATTTCGCCTGAACGACACAATATGCATCACCACCCCGCTCGACGAAGAACAGCTCATCCCACGGGTCACCGATCAGCCGCTGGTAGATGTGATGGGCACCGGATGGGCCGCTGAAGGACGGGCGATTGGGGATCGAAAAATGAACCAAATGCAACCGGTCGTTCAGGTGGACAGTGGCTGGCTGCTGTAGCACGGTGCCCTCGGACACGAGCAGGACCGTGACATCCGCGCCGCGTCGGGCGCGATCATGCGCCAGCGCGGCCTGAACGTATCCAATCGTCGACACCGGCGTGACGCCCGGCCATTCGCGGGTCACGACGGCGAGGCGCCGGCGTCGGCGCGGCGGTCGAGCATCCCGGGCGCGACGTCGCGAGCTCACGTACTCACCCGTTGAGGGCACTCGCGTAGCCCCACGGCCGTGTCCTAGTCACCGCGAAATCCATCTTCTGCAGCACGGCGTCGTACTCCTCGACGAGGCGCCTGAGAGGCGAGCCTTCGTTGCACGCGTCGAAGATTGTCGTCGGACGTACGCTTCGACCAAATCCGCAGAAGTGGACGAACCGAACGGGCAGGCGATCTGCTCCAGCGACCAGTCTGCCCCCCGCACTCGACACGCCCCGGGCCGCCGCGTTCGTCGGATTGACGTTGTAGCCAGGATGGCGCAAGGCGGCGACACCGTCGAACGCCAGCGCGAGGTCCATCCACTTCTGATCCAGAAAGAGGCCCGACGCCGGATCGACCGTACACGCATCCAGGCAGCGCTCACGCCACCACTCCAGGACTTCGCGGCCGCGCGCTCCCTGCCGGACCGCGATGAAGCCAAGATTACAGACGCCCCATCGCAGGCTCTTTCTTAGATCATCGCTTGCCGCCCGTGTCGCCTCGGCCTCGAGCAGGTGCGGCGTCAGGACGACGTCTGACGTCTGGAGGGCCCGCGCGACCTCGTCGAAGGGGCCAAAGACCCAGGCATCGCCATCGATGAGGACGAACTGGCGCTCCTCACGCTTGAGGTCCATGGTCGTTAGCAGCACGGTGGGCTTCAACCCGCAACACGCTTCCAGTTCGTCATGGGACCGGACGAACTCCCGCATCGCCGTGCCGATCCATTCCTCCGCCACGAGGACCCGGTCGAAGAGCCCTTCCGGCACCACGCAACAAGCCTGGGGCGGTTCGGCCAGCCACAGCCAGATCTCAGCCGAACGGTCGGCGGCACGAATGGTAGCCGCGAGCTGCAGCGCCATCGGTAGATAGCGTCTCGTCGCGATCGTGACAAACGTCATTATTGCACCTGAAGACGAATCTTCTGCTCGGATGTTGAAGGCCCAGATGTTACTGCCGCGGTGAGCAGGTATTCGCCGGCGGGCAGACCACGAAGGTCGAGCGGATGCCCGACTCGCGCGCGGCTCAGTCGCCATCGAGGAGCGGACGTGAACGCGTCTGGCGCAATGGTCTCGCGCGCTGTCACCCGCACCCGACCGGCGTCGTCAACAATGACGAAGTCGACGTTCACGGTGGCCGGCCGACCCTTCTGATAAATCTCGAGAAACGGGACAACAGCGTCCGTCCGTCTGAATGTCCGCCCGAGTTCGGCCCGTCGGACGATCGCGCCGAACGATGCCGCCGGTGACGATCCGCCGGGAAGCTCAGGCAGAAGAATCAGCGTGGATGTCGAGAGCGCGTTCCGTGAGAAGTCCGGAATCTCGGCGTCGACGAAGACTGCGCCGAGGCGTCCGTTCTGTTCGGCAGCGAGCCGGAGCTGGTACCGGCCCGGGCGCAGGCGGACCTCCGTCGTCACAAGCTGCCGGGCGGCGCCCTCCGGCACCGCGATCGTCGCCGTCTGGCCCGCACGTGGCTCCCAGGTGGAATCGAATGCCGCGATCTTCACGCGAAGCGGCCCCCGTACGCCAGGATCGGTACGGGCCAGCGCAAGCAGCCGGACGATGCCATCGGCGGACACCGGGTCGGCGAAGGTCACGGCTGCGGCGACGACCTCGCGGCCGCCCACTGGCAGGCTCCCACTCACCGCCCCGTCCAGATCGGCCACCTGGGTCGTCGCACGCGAAGATTCCGCGGGGGCGGGCGCCACGTAGCCTCTGCGCGCTCTGACGACGGCATCGGGCTGGGTCACCTCCACGTGCAGAAGATGGAACTTGCCGTCGCGTGCGTCCGTCTGCACGCCAATGACGTAGTACCCGCTCTCTTCCTCGAGCATGGCGGGTACGCCGGTCCACGGCTCGTTGCCGGAGAACGCCCGGCCGCCCGTGCTCTCGGCCAGGTCCCGCAGCGCGTGCTCGTTCTCACCGCCGATCGTTTGAAGGCCTCCGGGACTGAATGCGTAGATCGTTGTGTTCGTTGCCTGGAGCTGCCGGTAGAAGGCGGCTGCGGCCGGTGCACTCGGTTGGCCCAGGCCCTCGGGCGTCAACCGCGCCAATGCGTCGTTCGAAAAATCCGGCACGAGGTTGAAGCCCTGACTGATGAAGACGATCAGCTTGCGCGCGGGCGGAGACGACGGCAGCGCGTCGACAACGTGTTGGAGCGTCTCGAAGGTGCAGCCGTACCGGCCGGTGAACGAGCATCCCAGTGGCACATTGAGCGCATTGCCCGCGCCCGCCTGCGGGACGTAGGAGTCAACGGCCTTGAGCAGCTTACCGTGATCCCTTGTGAATTCCTGGTTGCGCCCGAGATACGTGAACACCACCGCCCCCAGATCTGCAGGCCCCAGGCCGTCGATTACATCGCGGACAATCCTCTTGCCAGTCTGCAGGATCCACGGATCTCTGCCGACAGCCGGATTCCAGCCGGTCGTGCCATCGTCGATCACGAACACGAGGAGGCGGCCAAATGGGGCGAGGCTGGACATGGTGTCGGGCGCCACATCGCGCACCCAGGACGCGCGAGCCGGATCGGGTCGCGGAACGTCGACCCAGTTGACGGCAACGACGGACCGTGGCGTGCGGTCTTCGGTGACAACGAAATCGGCCGCCGTCAGATTGGAGATGGGACGATTATCCTTGCCGAGTACGGTGACGTCGAGCTGGAGGATGTTGGTTGTGGTGCGAAAGGTGGGAGCGTCCTGTGGACGGTCCGATGGGGCCACGGAGGCGCGGAGGCCAAGGGGCGCCGCGAGGGCAAGAAGAGTGGCGACGAGCGCCGGCACGTCGAGACGATGTGTAGTCATGAACGGCGAACCGCTTGCGTTCCAGCTAGCACGAAGAGCTTTGTTCTTCTGGCGATGGTCTTGCGTCATCCATTGTGTGTCAAGCGGATTCTTCGAGCAGTAGCAGTTTGTAGATAGAATCTTTCTGGTTCTTTACGTTCGCAACGGCCGGCGAACTTGTTCTGCCATGCCTTCGGGTGCCTCGCCAATAGGCTTCTGGCAATCCGTCAACCGGAGTCTAAGTACTTCCTGTCGCTCGTGTCGTTGCCCGTCGCATACTGTCGTATAGAGTCGCATATTCATACTTAGTCGTACACAGTAGTAATGTGATCTGAGTCGATTTTGGTCTTGACATTGTTCAAAAGCAGCCAGACACTGTGCGAGCCAATCATCTCTGCCGACTTTGTTCTCACGCGCGCGAACGCGACCGTCCTGGCGCAGCCGGCGCGGTGACAGGCGGAGCGATGGTATCGGGCATATTGCGATTCGAAGGGAGGTGGCACGCTATGGTTTACGTGAAGCCAACGATCGTTCGTCTGGGCAATGCGGCTGTACTCGTCCTCGGCGGAGGTTCGAGCATCCTCGACGCGGACAACGAGACGCGCATGGTGTAGACGCCAGCCATCCTGGCGACCCGCTCGCCAGGATGGCTGTCACTTCGGGAACGCAGGGGAAACACGTGGTGTCGACCGCCTCCAAACTGCAATATGTCGTGCTTGCCGTGGGCGAGGCCTGCGCGTACTTGGCGATCCTGCGGTTCCGGGGATTCGGAGGCGTTCGCGCGTGGGTGCGGGACACGGCAGTTGCGTCGGGGGCACCCCAGCGAGATCTCAAGATCCACGTGGCCGTCATTGAGCGGACTCTGGACTGCCTGCCGCGGAACGTCCGCTGTCTGGGTCGCGCCGCCGTCTTCACCAGGATTCTCCGGCGGCACTCGGTGCCTGCGCAGATGAAGATCGGCGTCAGAGTGGCGCCTTTCTTTGCGCATGCCTGGGTAGTGAGCGATCGGCAGGTCTTTGGTTTCGCTGAGGACCTGACGCAGTTCACCGTCATAGATCAGGTATGAACGCCGTGTCGCGCTCGGTGTTCGACGCATGGAGCCCGCGTGTGGCTGGCTGGGCCGATTTCAGCAATGGCCGGGCCACCGATGCCAGAATCCGGCTTGGCGCGGGTCAGCCTCCACGTCCGACAGCGTCTGCCGTTTCGGGGTGGAGCGCACCCGTCGATGGCACCGGGATGCCATCGATCATGTGGGACGGACGGCTAGACAACAAGGAGTCACTGGTCGCCCGCTTGGGGCTCGACTCGCGGCAATGCGACGACGAAGCGGTCGTGACTGCCGCTTACGTCACCTGGGGGGCGGAGGCCTTCGAGCGCTTGATTGGTGACTGGGCCGTCGCGCTGTGGCACCGGGACGCCCGGACCATGATCCTTGCCAGAGACTTCGCCGGGGCGCGCCCCCTTTACTTCAAGCGGCGCGGCGACACCATCGAGTGGTCTTCCGATCTGCGCTCGTTCTTCACGACGGAGGCGGCGCCCGCGGTGGACCGCGCCTACGTCTATCGCTTCATCGCCGACGATCCCGCCCAGGATCAATCGCCGTATCTCGACGTGTCCGTCGTGCCGCCCGGGTACGTTCTGCAATTCACCTCATCGGGAATTCGCCGCTCGATCGGATGGTTGCCCTCTCCCGAGGATCGCGTCGAGTTTCGACGAGGCGCCGACTACGAAGAGGCTCTGTGGGACCGGCTCCGTGAGGCTGTGCGATGCCGTCTTCGTCCCGGCACTTGGGCGGAACTGAGCGGCGGCCTCGATTCCTCCTCAGTCGTCTGCATTGCCGCTCGCATTGCCCAAGAACAGGCCCTCGGTACGCCGAAGACGCTTTCGTATGTGCACGATGCCGGACATCCCGACGATGAACGCCCTTACATGGAGGCCGTTGTCCGCGCGACATCGGTCGTGAATAAGCAGATCGGCGAGCGAGACTATACGGCCTTCGGGTTTGACGAGACCGCGCCCTTTCCGCGTCCCATTCCGAACCTCGGCCGCACACTTCATGTGTCCCGACTATTAAAGGGCGAAGGCGGCGCTTGTCTGCTGCGAGGTCATGGCGGGGATGCCGTCATGTGGAGTCTGTCCACGGCCCCACACCTTGTCGACGAGCTCCGGCGCGGCCAACTGAGCGTCTGCCATCGAACGGCCCGGGCCATAGCCGCTGCGACAGGCCTAACGTACTGGCAGGTGCTGCATCGGGACCTGGTGAAATCGTGGAAGCGGGTCCGTCTTCCGCTGCCAGGCTGGCTGACGCCCGATTCGCACACTTCGCGCCAGTCCGTCCGTGACGGCGAGGCCGATCGACATGCCAGCAACGCCTGGCGCGTGTCCAGACGGCACATCGCGCAGGCCATGCGGGTGAGCGCTTATCACTCGTTCCGTACGACCGCTGACATAGACGTTTGTAGCCCTTTCCTGGATCGCCGCGTCGTTCAGTTCATGCTCGCGATGCCGTTTGACAGGAAGGTCACGGCCGGCCAGACACGCACGTTGCAGCGGGCTAGTATCGGCCGACTGCTGCCGTCCGCTGTCGCCACGCGCACCACGAAAGTAAGCGGTGACGGGTACGTCTGTCGCGCCCTGACTCGGGAGTGGACGCCACTGCTGCAGCTAATTTCTCCGCGCGCGAACGTCGTGAGGGAAGGTTACGTCGACTATCGCAGGACGCGCGACGCCCTTGAGCAGGTGCGGATGGGAATCGGAACGGACGCATTCTCTGTGCTGCGTCTGATCGCGGTCGAGCGCTGGCTGAAAGACTTGCAACGGCACCCGTGGCGCCATGAACGACGTCACTAGTCGGGATACGGAACCGCGCCGGCGACTCGGGTGGATCGATCCTTACGTCCGCCACCATCACGCCACGTCGACCGCCGATCGCAACGGGACATGGGTCTTCGCACACGACCTGCTCGAGCAGGTCGCCCGGCGTTCCGACGGCTATGCCGTGTTCCACTTCGAAGACGGCCAGCATCGAACGACGACAGGCATTCCCTCCACCGTGCGACGACGGTCGGCCGCTGATCTGCCGGCTGAGATCCTTAGACACGACTATCTCTTCTGTCATCAGCACTTGGCGTTCGGCGGGTTAGGGCGGCTGCGTGCGAGCACCGGGGCCCGTCTCTCGATCTGCGCGTGCGTTACGACCGTCGACCTGTCCCTCGACGTGTATCTTGACACGCTGCTCTTCGGCCACGCTTTTGACGCCATCGTGATCAGCAGCGTCGCCGGGCGGACGACGGTCGAGACCTTGCTGGCTGATGTCACCGACAGTCTGGCGGCGCGCGGATTCGGCCGACGCCGCCAAGCTGGGGACGGACCCGCTATTCACACAATCCCGATCGGCATCGACACGCAGGCGTTGATCCCGCGTGATCGGCGCCACTCCCGTCAGTTGCTGCGGGTCCCAGACGACGCGATCGTCCTCGTGTATGTCGGCCGGTTGACGTGGGACGACAAGGCGGACCTGTCGGTCTTGATCCGCCTCGTCAGCAGGCTGCGACAGGACGGCATTGACGTCCACCTGCTCGTGGCCGGGCAGGACTGCGACAACATCTGGGCGGACCGGTTGCGCACGGCCGCTGCAACGGCCGGCGTGGGCACTGCCTGCACGATCGTCCCGAACTTCCCGCCCTACTTGAAGACCTACATCTACTCGGCCGGGGATGTGTGCGTCTCGCCCTCGGACAACATCCAGGAGACGTTCGGCATCGCACTGCTCGAGGCCATGTCCTGCGGCCTGCCCGTCGTCGCGTCGGACTGGAGCGGATATCGCGACATTGTTTCGCACGGACAGACGGGCTTGCTGATTCCAACACACTGGTGCCAGCCGCACGTGGCGGACGTCTCTCGACGGGCGGCGTGGCAGAGCAAGGCGGTGACGAGACGCGCGCTAAGCCAGGCGACTTCCGTCGATTTTGAGGCGTTCATGGCTGCCACACGACAGTTGCTCCTAGACGAACAGTGCCGCCGCCGCATGGGCGAGGCCGGCCGTTCCCGTGCGATCGCGCATTTCGATTGGAACGTGATCGTTCCCAAGTTTGAGGAGGTGTGGCGCTGGCAATGGGAGCAGCTCGCGTCCGGGCAGCGCGCTGAGCCGACACGAATCGATCTCGCCAGGGCCTTTGCACACTTCCCGACGCGGGCACGGCTCGAATGCGCTAACGGAGGGCGGGGACACCAAGAAGTTGCGAGCCCACTCGCGTCTGACTGTGCCGTGACCGCTGAAAAGCGGGGCACCGATCCAGTGCCGGACATTGGCCCTCTCCCGCCCCCTCAGCGATGACCAGGCCCGGACGACCGGCAGCGTGGCACGCGGCGAGGTGTAGCAACCCCTACACGACTGACGTCATCGACTGGGTCGTCGGCGACCTTCCCGGAGGAAGCCGGATTGCCGACATCGGCTGCGGCGCCGGGCAGTGCAGCCTCGCGATGGCGCGCCGCGGCCACGAAGTCATCGGCCTCGATCCGGCGCGGAGCTTCGTCGAGGAAGCGCGTCGAACGGGGGCGCGGGCAGGCGTCAAGGCGAGATTCGAGGTCGGTCACGCCGAGCGGGCACGCGAGATCATCGGCGGGTCCTGCGCGGCTGTCGTCTTCCCGAAGTCGGTACACTGGACGAATCGGCCGATGTCGATTGCCGAAGCACGGTCTTTGCTCGGAGCCCAGGGCCGCCTCGTCGTCCTCGACAGCATGATTACATGGTCGGCGTGGATGCGCGTGGCGCGGGAGATTAGCCGGCCGTACGTGACGCCGTCTCCGGAATTTGCGCCGGCACCGGATGCGGATCGGCGGACCACCGCCGAGTTACTGGCGGCCATGGTCGGCCGCGTGCGCTGCCGCCGGCTCCGCGTGCGACGTCAACTGACGATCAGCCAGGCGGTCGGGCTATGGCTAGCGATGCCGGACTGCGCCGCTGACACACTAGGTGAGCGTGTGCGCCAGTTCGCGGCCGCGCTGCGTCATGGCCTGCGGCCGCTCGGCGCCAGCGACCTCTACACGATCGAGGACGTCACCATCATGTGGGCGCAGACAGACGCTACGAAGACGAGGAGTACGCGATGACCTTCTCAGCCAACATCAAGTTTGCGGGACGTGAAGACGGCGGTGTGCTGCTGAATACAGACACCGGAGAGATGTACGGTCTCGACAGGGTCGGGTCGCTGATCTGTGAAGCCATTGCCGTCGGGCGATCGACCGCCGAAGCCACGGCGGCGGTTCAGGCCAGGTATCCCGATATGGCGAGGGACGAACTAGAAAAGGACGTCCTTGAGTTCATCCGACAACTCGACGCGTGGCGGCTCGTCGCGATGCCGTCGTAAGGTAGTGACCCGTGCACGAGGCGCCGCCTGTTCCAGCCGCTCTCGGTCCGGGGCTGTTGCCGCTCGTTTGAAACCCGACCAGGGAAGGACGTTCTGCTCACGGGAACGTGACCAGAGGTTCCGACCTTCCCTTCAGGGGCTGTCGGGCCCGATTTGCAGACCATGGCGATATACGCGAGAGTCCCTCAGCGCTATCGGGCACCCCGCCGGCTCCCAACCTTGGTCAGTTGCCACTGAGCAGCGATGGTCAGTGGCCGCTGAGCGCAAGCGCGCGACGCTTGCCGAGCGGCACTGCTCAAGGAAATCACGAACTGCGTTTGGGTCGTTACCCGCGTGCTACCCCGTCGAGATCGTGAGCTCGCGGCGCTGCATCCGCTGATGGCCTGCAACTTATTGTCGCTGAATTGTTTAGTGAGTGGTGCCGAGGGCCAGAATCGAACTGGCGACACTACGATTTTCAGTCGTATGCTCTACCAACTGAGCTACCTCGGCACTGGCAGGCCGTGTGGCGCTGAGCGCAACCGCAAAAGCATATCGCAACCGGCTCGCAATCCGAAGCGAGAGCCGCGACTCGAGCTCCGGGCTCTGAACCCCTGGGGCATAATCGCCGGCATGCACTGGGAAGTCCTCGCGCGCCTCGCATCGGCCATCGTCCGGCGCCGGGGACGGTTCGTGGTCGCCGAACTGCACGGGCCGCACACCGTGTTCAGCACCTCCACGAAGAACGGCGGGCAAACCGATCGCGTCCGCTACCTCATCAATCATCAGAGTTGCGAGGGATCGGGACACGAGGCGCGTGCGCACGCGGTGACGGCGGGAGGGCAGGACGCCTACCACGATGAGGTCTGCGCCGAGGTCGACGTGCCGCCAGACGAAGCGGCCGTCATGGGAACGGCGGCCAACATGAACTACACCGCCCTCGCGTCCGAGCAGGACGGCGACGTCATCGTCACCGCCGTCGTGACGGGCGGCGTGCAGACCAACGCGACGTGTGCCGGCGATCCGGCGTCATGGCGCGAGACACGCGACGGTGTGGTCAAGGTGCCGCCGATCGTGGGCACCATCAACACCATGGTCCTGGTCGACGTGCCCGTGACAGTGTCCGCGCTGACCCGCACGATTGTGACCATGACGGAAGGGAAGTCGGCGGCGCTGCAACGCCTGGCCGTTCCAAGCTGCGCCTCCAAGGATCTCGCAACCGGCACCGGCACGGATCAGTTCTGCCTGGCCGCGCCCCTCAGTGGTGATTTTCCCCTGACGTCGGCCAGTCCTCACATGAAGTTCGGCGAGATCGTCGGGCTCGCGGTGAGACGAGCGACCATGGAAGCGTTGCGGTGGCAGAATGGCCTCGAGCCAAGCTACACGAGGGGCTTGTTCCACGCGCTCGGGCGGTACGGCGTGAAGGAGGCGTCGATCTTCGACGACCTCGGTGCCCACCTTGAAGCCGAGCCGCTGCAACTGCTCCGGCGCAATAGCAAGAGCGCCTTCTACGAGCCGCTCGTTGGCGCTGCGGCCCACGCGATGGCGGCGGTGCTCGATCGCGCGCGGCATGAAACACTGCCGGCGTCCGTCATTCCCGACGCGGTCGTCGGACAGGCCGCGACGCTCGCGGTAGCCCTCGCGGCCCAGCCCGAGCGGTGGCCCGAGTTCCGCGCGCGATTGCACGAGGTCGGCGCCTCCGATCCACGCACGCTGGTGCTTGCGGCCGTCGCTCTTGGGTGGCGCGAGAAGTGGCGCGCGAACTGATCGCCTGGCTGGCCGGCAGCGCGTCCGCCCTTGCGCTGGCTGTGGCGCTCGACTTCGTCTTTGGCGACCCCGAATATCGCTGGCATCCGGTACGCCTCGTTGGCGCCACGCTCACGGCATTCGAGACGCGGCTCCGCGCGTGGGGACTCGACGGGCGGGGCGGCGGGATCGCACTGTTCCTGCTGCTCGTCGTCACGTGGGGCGGGGTCCTGGCGATTCTTGGCTGGGCCGTCACATCGATCGGAGCGTGGCCCGCGTGGATCGTTCACGCGGCCCTGGTCTACAGCCTTCTGGCGCTGGGCGATCTCGTTCTTCATGTGAGACGGGTTGACGCGGCGGCATCACGAGGCAACGAGGCCGGCGCGCGCGTGGCGATCGCACAGCTCGTCGGACGTGACACGGACCGTATGGACGTGGCCGCATGCCGGCGCGCTTCGATCGAAAGCCTCAGTGAAAACCTGACCGACGGATTCACGAGCCCGCTGTTCTTCTACGCCCTTGGCGGCCTGCCCGGCCTGTTGCTGTTCAAGATCGTGAGCACGATGGACTCGATGGTCGGCTACAAGACACCGCGCTACTTGGACTTCGGATGGTGCGGTGCGCGTCTCGATGACGTACTGAACTTCGTGCCCGCGCGACTGACATGGCTGCTGATTGCCGCCATCGCGGCCGTCGTTCCTGGTGCATCCGCGCGCAAGGCGTTCGCGTGCGGCCTCCGCCAGCACTCCGTCCTGCCTGGGCCCAACTCCGGCTGGAGCGAAGCCGCGACGGCCGGAGCCATTCAACGTCGGCTCGTCGGGCCGATCTGGATGAAGGGCGCGCAAGTGACGGCCGTCTGGATTGGCGATCCGCTCGATCCACCAGCAGGCGATCACGCAGACGTCCTTCGCGCTCTCCGTGTGGTCGTTGCCTCGGGGCTTGTCGCGGCAGGCGTTGTCCTTCTTTGGCTGGCTCTCTGAGCGGATGCACCTCATGGAGCCGGCGCCTTCGCGAGAGACCCGGGCTCCGCGGCCTGGCGCTGTGCTAGGCTTTGTGTGTTCAGGTGCCCACGAGGGCATAACAGGGAAGTCCGGTGCAAAGCCGGCGCGGTCCCGCCACTGTAAGTGAAGGGGCAGCTTCGAACTAACCACTCGGTGTGAAACCGGGGAAGGTGAAGCCGCCAGCGACGCAGAGATGCGCTCGCTCCTTCCAAGCCAGGAGACCTACCTGAACGTTCTGCGGACGACTTTCTGCGGCGATCAGAAAGCGGACTGCGAGTCGGGACGTCCGTCCCAGGCCTCGTCAGTACGCCCATTCCCGCGGTTTGTCTTCCGCTCCTGCGTGGAGACAGACGCCCATGACCTGGTTCGCACCCGTCCGTAGTGTCGCCGCTCGTCGCCTGACGATGCGCGCGTTCGTCGTCCTGTTCAGTTTCATCGCGTCGATGGTCGGCGCCGCGAACGCGGCCGCAGATGGCAGCGGCACGGTGACCGGCACGGTCACCGATCAACTTGGCGGTGCGGTGACCGGCGCCACCGTCGCGCTGATGCGCGACGGACAGACGGTGGCGGAGGGCCGGACCGACGGCCAGGGACACTTCTCGATGGCCACTGCCGACGCTGGCCGCTACGCGCTACAAGTGGACGCCGCCGGATTCGTGGTGGCGCACGTCGATCCGTTCTTCGTTGCGACCGGCGCGAAGGTTCCGGTGAACGTCACGCTGTCGATCGGTGTCGCTCAAGTCGTGGTCGTCACCGCGACGGCCGAAGCGCAGCCTGCGTCACAGGTGGCGGCATCAGTGACCGTGCTGGATCGACGCCTGCTGTCGGATCTCGCGAAGCCAGACGTCGCCGAAGCGTTGCGGCTCGTGCCCGGCGTGAACGTGGTGCAGGTCGGCGGACGCGGAACCGCAGCATCGCTGTTCGTCCGTGGCGGCACGTCGGCGTTCAACAAGGTCCTCATCGACGGCGTGCCGGCCAACGACATCGGCGGCGTCTTTGATTTCGGCGACGTGGACACGACCGGCGTCGAGCGGATCGAGGTCCTGCGGAACGCGAACAGCGTGCTCTACGGCAACGATGCGCTGACCGGTGTTGTCGCCCTGACCACGCAGCGCGGACGGACGCGCGTGCCGGAGGCAACCTACTCGATTGACGGCGGGACACTGGGGACGCAGCGCCACGACCTGTCGGTCGGCGGCGCGACGAATCGGGTGGACTACTTCGCCGCGTTCTCGCATTTCGACACGGACAACGACGTCGCGAACAACGCCTATCAGCGACGGACGTTCGCGAGCCGATTGGGATTTGCGGCCGGGTCGTCGACGGACATCAGCGCGGTGGTCCGAGCCGGTTCGTCGCACATCGGTTTGCCGAACGCGACGTCGTTCTACGGCGTCGCGGATGACAGCACGAAGAAGGCGGACGCCCAGATGTTCAGTCTCGAGGCGGACACACGCGTCTCGCCGCGGTTGAAGACGAGCCTCCGCTATGCCGTGCTGCACAGCGACTATCACCTGACCAATCCGGCCCCGACCGGCCAGTATTCGGACCCGTTCGGGTTCGGTGGCAACTACCTCGGCGACCAGGTCACGATCACCGGCGCGAATGGCTACTCAGTGTCCGGCCGGGCGATTCTGGATTACGGCGGTGTGTACCCGCAGCCGTTCGATGCCACCACCACACGGCACGTCGTGTCTGGACAGGCGAACTACCGCCTGAGGCCCGCCTTCAACGTCGCCGCAGGAGCCCGCATCGAGCACGAGTACGGTGTGTCGCAGTCCTCCTACGACGATCCAACGGCACCGCCGAAGACCACGCGCAACAACGCCGGCGCATTTGTCGAGGCTCAGGTGGGCCGCCGTTCCCTGGCGTTGACCGCGGGGCTTGCAGTCGACCACAACGAAACGTACGGTGTGGCGGTCACGCCCCGTCTGTCCGGGACAGCTTACCTGCGCAAGCCGTCTGCCACGAGCGGCCTTGGTGAGACGAAGCTGATGTTCAACGCCGGGACGGGCATCAAGGCGCCGACGCTCTCGCAGGAGTTGTCGTCGCTCTTCACCGTCGTCAAGGGCACGGTCGCGGGTGTGGATCCAATCGGCCCCGAACGCAACACGGGATTTGATGTCGGGGTCGAACAGGGGGTGTGGCGTGGCCGCGTGCGCGCACGCGCCTCCTACTTCCACAACAACTTCTCGGATCTCATCGAGTACGTCAGCGCCAGCGCGCTCACGAAGCTGGCGATCTCTCAGCAGGCGGCTGATGCCAGCGGCTTCGGCGCCTATGTCAACTCATCGTCATATCGCGCGCAGGGCGTGGAAGTGTCCGCCGACGCATCGGTGTCGCACGTGAACTTCATGGCGTCGTACACGTTCCTCGACGCAAAGGTCACGAAGTCTCTTTCAGGTGGTGTGCTCGCACCGGCCGTGAACCCGGCGTTCCCGAATATTCAGATCGGCCAGTACGCCCCGCTCGTCGGCGCGCGACCGTTCCGGCGGCCCATCAATTCCGGCAGTTTGATGGCCAGGTTCGTACAGGGCCCGTTTCAGGTGGTGCTCGCCGGATACTTCTCCGGCAAACAGGACGACAGCACGTTCCTGAGCGACGAGTTCTTCGGTTCATCGATGCTGCTGCCGAACCACAACCTCGACGCGGGATTTCAGAAGGTCGATCTCAGTGCGGCGTACACGATTCATCCCCGCGCGAAGTGGTACCTCAGCGTCGAGAACCTGCTCAACCAGGACTATCAGGCCGGCGCGGGCTTCCCGGCGCTGCCCGCCACGCTGCGAACCGGGATCACGGTCACCGTTGGCGGCAGGTAGGCTGCGATCATTCGCGGAACGACGATCAGTCGTCGGCAGGTGGGCATGAACGAGCGTTCACTTCTCGCCGGGCTCTTGGCAGCCGTTGGCGGCGTGGCGGTGTGGGTGCAGGTCGGCACGCCGGCGTCGCTACTGGCGCGACCGCATTGGCCGGATCTGTCACGCGGCGTCGACGTCGTCGGGATTGAGGGGGCCGCATATCCGCGATATGCCACGGGTGCGGACCGCGTGCGGGTGCGTATGGACGGCGCGCCGATGCGCATCGTCTCCCAGTTCTGGTCGGTCGACGAGTACCTGTATTCGCTGGTCGAGCCCGAGCGTGTCGTTGGGGTCAGCGAGACGGCCTACCTTCAGGCGAGCAGCAACGTGCTGCCGTTGGTCGAGCACTACAGGCCCGTGATCGCGATCGAGCCCGAACACGTGCTGAGGGCGCGTCCCGACCTCGTGATCACGCCTGAGTCCACGCGATGGGAGATCGGCGGTCTGATCCGGCAGGCCGGTGTGCCGGTGTATCGCATCGATACGCGGTTCGAGACATTGCAGTCCATCGAGGATCACATCCGGCTCGTCGGTTATCTGACCGGGACCGATGCCGAGGCTGAAGCGGAACGGGAGAGGTTTCACGCGGTGATCGCACGGGCGGCCGCGCGGAGGCCAGCCGGAACGCGGCCGCCGCGAGTGCTGGGCATGGGCGGCAGCTACAGCTACGGCACGCAGACGCTGTTTCACGACATCCTCCGCGTGCTCGGAGCCGAGAACGTCGCCGGGACGCACGGATTCACCGGCTACGACCGTGTGACCGACGAACACATCGTGCGATGGGACCCCGATTGGATCGTCGCCGGCGCCGATCGCGGTCAGGCGGGCTCGGTGCGTGCGGCGCTACTGGCCCGGCCGGCGATTGCCGCGACGGCGGCGGCGCGGACCGGGCACGTTGTTGTCATCGAGAACAGCGTGTTCCTTCCGATGTCGCCATACACGGCTCGGCTGGTCGACCTGCTGGCCACCACGTTCTATGGAAACGCGCATGGCGACTGAGCCGCGGCGACTGGGTGTCGCCGCGTTCTACGGTGCGATGCTGCCGCTCCTGGCCGTGGCCATGGTGGCCGGCATCGTGATCGGAAGCACGCCGCTGGCGTGGCATACCGTCACACGCGTGCTGGCGATGAAGCTGCTGCCGGCTGGTTTCGTCAGCGCCGGCGATGTCGTGCCCGCGGACGTCGCGATCGTCTGGCTGATCCGACTCCCACGCGTGCTGGTCGCCGCCATTGTCGGCGCCGGGCTCGCGACCGCCGGGGCGATGATGCAGGGGCTTTTCCGGAATCCACTCGCGGAGCCGAGCCTGACCGGTGTGGGGCCGGGCGCCGTCCTTGGCGCGGTGATCGTCTTCGTAACGGGCTTAGGCACGGTGTCGGTCGTCGCGCTGCCCCTGGCCGCGATTGGCTCGGCGATGGCGGCGTTGTTCCTCGTCTACGCCATTGCCACACGCGGCGGTGCGACGCCGATCACCACGCTCCTGCTCGCAGGGATCGCCGTCGGCTCGTTCCTCACCGCCATCTCGAGTCTCCTCATTTCGCTCAACATCGTGACCTGGCAGGTCGCACAGGACATCGTGTTCTGGATGATGGGTGGACTCGATTCGCGGACCTGGGCGCACGTGTGGCTGTCGGGACCGTTCGTTGCGTTGGGTCTCGTCGCGGCGATGATGCAGTCACGCACGCTCGATCTCCTGCTGCTGGGTGAGGACGGCGCGGCGGCGCTCGGAGTCGACGTGGAGTTGGCGAAGCGCCTGCTGGTGTTCACGGCGGCGTTGCTGACGGGCGCATCGGTGGCCGTGGCCGGCCTCGTCGGATTCGTGGGGCTCGTCGTTCCGCACGCCACTCGCCTGCTGCTCGGGCCCGGGCACCGCACGTTGATTCCGGCGAGTGCGATCGGTGGCGCCACGTTTCTGGTGGCCTGCGATCTGCTCGCACGCACCGTGCGTCCACCCGCCGAAATCCGGCTTGGCGTGGTGACGGCGCTGTGCGGTGCGCCGTTCTTCCTGATGTTGCTGCTTCGCCGGCTGAAAGAGGCGCGCGAATGAATGCCGTCCTCGAAGGCCGCCATCTGCACGTGGCGCTGGGCGGACGAACGGTACTCCGCGACGTGAGCGTGTCCCTGGCTCGCGGAGGGTTCACCGCGATCGTGGGCCCAAACGGCAGCGGCAAGAGCACGCTCCTTCGTGCCCTCTGCGGCCTCAAGAGCGCCGACGGTGGTGAGGTGCGGCTCAACGGCGCGCCGATTGTCGAGATGTCGCGCCGGGACATCGCGCGGCGTGTGTCGTTCCTGCCGCAGGACACCCGCTGCGATTTCGCCTTCACGGTCGAGGAGGTGGTCGAGATGGGGAGACATCCGCATCGAGGCCGATTCTCGCCGGCGGCCGCGCGCGATCGCGAAGCGGTCGAAACGGCCATTACCCTTTGTGACCTTCATCACCTTCGCGGACGCACTGTCGACTGCTTGTCCGGCGGAGAGCGCCAGCGCGTGGCGGTTGCACGGTGCCTGGCGACTGAACCGGACGTCATCCTGCTCGACGAGCCGACGGCCCACCTCGATCTGGAGCACGCGTTGAACGTGCTCGTGCTCTGTCGCAGGCTCAGCGAGACCGGCCGGACCGTCGCGTTGGCGACGCACGATCTCGCCGCGGTCCTCAGGTTCGCCACACACGCGGTCTTGTTGCATCGTGGCGAGGTCGTCGGCAGCGGCACGCCGTTATCCGTGCTCACCCCGAAGGCGTGCCTGGCGACGTTTGCCGTCCAGGCCGAGGTCGTGCGCGCCGCCTCCGGTCAGTCGACGCTGATCTTCGATCGTCCATGAGCGCGCAGCCTCTGTTCATCGGTGGCACGAGCTCCAACGCGGGCAAGAGCTGGGTGGCGACCGCCATTTGCGCCTCGTTGCGCCGCAAGGGGATTCGAGTCGCGCCGTTCAAGGCGCAGACGATGTCGAACCATTCGTATCCGTGTGCGGATGGGGGAGAGATCGGTCGCGCGCAGGTGGCGCAAGCGGAGGCGTGCGGGTTGATGCCCGAATCGGCGATGAACCCGATTCTGCTAAAGCCCAACACTGACGGCACGAGCCAGGTGATTGTTCGCGGCAGGGTCTGGAAGACGCTCCGTGCGCGTGGCTACTACCGAGAAACGTCCGTGCTTCGGCAGAGGGTGCTGGAGGCGTATCACTCGTTGGCCTCACGTTTCGACGTCGTGGTCATCGAAGGTGCGGGCAGCGTTAGTGAGTTGAACCTGCGGGCGCACGATGTGGTGAACCTCGAACTCGTCAAGGCGCTCGAGGCGCCGTGGGTGCTCGTGGCGGATATCGAACGCGGCGGTGTGTTTGCGTCTGTCGCGGGCACGCTGGCCTTGTGCGATGCCGACGAACGCCGACTCTTTCGCGGCGTCATGGTCAACAAGTTCCGCGGCGATCGGTCGCTCTTCGATGAGGGCCAGTTGTTGTTGCAGGAACGCTGCGGGGCACGGTGCCTCGGTGTGTGGCCGTACGCGGACGGACTGGCCCTTGACGCCGAGGACAGCCTGGCGACCTCGACCACGCGCCTCGGTGAGGTGCCTGCCGGCGCGTCGATCGCGATCGTGCAGCTTCCGTCCTTGTCCAATGGGACCGACTTCTCGCGCCTGTCGTGGGCTGACTGGGTCACGGCGGCCGTCGCGAGACAGTACGACTTCGTCATCCTCCCGGGGACGAAGGACACGATGGGCGCGCTGGCGTGGTTGCGCGTTCAAGGTCTGGACGAATGGGTCCGTGCGCAACACAGACGCGGTGCGACCATCATCGGCATCTGCGGGGGATTCCAGATTCTGGGCGAGAGGGTGCGTGACCCCGATGGCGTGGAATCCTCAGGCGGCGAGGCTGCCGGGCTCGGTCTGCTGCCCGTGGAGACAACGCTCGCGCCCGACAAGGTGACGCGCGTGCGTCGCGCCGTGACACCACGGGGCGCCGAGTTCGACGCCTACGAGATTCACCTGGGCGTGACGACGTCACGAGAGCCCACGTTGCCATTCGCGCGGTTCGATGATGGCTCGGTGGATGGTGCACGGTACGGTCGCGTGTACGGCACCTATCTTCATGGAGCGCTGGAAAGCCCCGCGGTATGTCAGGAGCTGTTCGGGGTGACGCTGCCTTCCGCGCCATCAAAGGCCGCGACCTATTCCGCGCTGGCCGACTGGTTCGAATCGTCATTGGAGCAGCCAGCCGATTGGCTGCCGGTCGTCGGAAGCTAGAACTCCGAACGACAGTCCGGGCTCACACAAATCTCTCCAACCAGCTCATCGTCCGTGCCCACATGTCATTGGTGCAAGCATGTCCGACGCCCGGATAGATGCGACTGTGAAAATGGCGAGGCCGGTCGTAGAGCCGGTAGACGCGGCGCGCGACGGATGCGATCGCGCGAATGCCATCGGCAGGAGAGCCGGCGTCGCGATCGCCGTTCAGGAAGAGCGCCGGCCGCGGCGCAATCGTGGACACCACGGCCTCGGTGTCGAAGTGCCGGAGCATGCCAGGCACGTAGTAGTAGATGCCGTGCGCGGAGAGGGCCTCGTGCGCGATGAGGTTCTGGTAACGCGTGAGGCACGCGATGGAGACGCCCGCGGCGACGCGTTCGTCGAGGGCCATCAACCACCACGTGCGCGTGGCCCCCATGCTGATGCCGGCGGCGCCGATGCGGCGGGCGTCGATATCTCCTCGTGACGCCAGGTAGTCGAGCGCGATCACGTCATCTCGGACAATCATTCCCCACAGCGATCGTCCCAGCCAGAGCTGCAGCTTGCTCGCGCTGAGTTCCTCCGCCAGGCCGCGTTCCCTCGTCCCGCCCGGGCCTCGTCCCTGGCGCTCGCCGAATCCGTACGCATCGATACAGAGCACCGCGTAGCCTCGCCTCGCCAGGGCCGGACCGGGGGCCACGGGTGTGTGCGTTCGCTGGAACAGCGCCTCTTTGCCGATCGCGTACTCGCCGCCATGCCAGTGGTGATACAGGATGGCCGGCACGGGCCGGCGGGCGGTGGCGCCCTCCGGCAGCAGGAGGCAGCCCGGCACGGCCACACCCGAACCGTTCTCGAGGGTGAAGCGCTCGAGTGTGTAGCCGTCATGCCGCTGTCGGGACTGGGTTCTGACGCGGGGCGTGACGGGGCGTGGCGGCAGATCGCCGAGCAGGTCCCACAGCTGCCGCTTGATCTGCAGGCGTCGCGTCGCCCAGGCGCGTCGGCTGGCCGGGATGGCGAACGGAGGTGTGAAAGTGTGCCGCAGGGCCATGGACAGGCCGAATCATGGCACGCCGCGCTGATCCGCCGCGCAGGCATCGTGTTTGCACTGCCCGGCGGACAACAGGAGGAGTGGCAATGATCCGCAAGCTCTCAACCGGGCGGTATCGGCTGTACTCGCGCAAGGTGAACCCGATTACGAAACGCCGGCGGAATCTCGGGACGTTCCAGACGCGCGAGGCGGCGGAAAAGCACGAACGGGAAGTGCAGTACTTCAAGCAGCACGGTTGACGTGCTCGCGGCGCGCGTCCCGGGTGGACGCGCGCCGGCACGCGTCCTATTCCTGGTTCGCGGGGGGCAGGCCCATTTCCTTGCGCAACTTCTGCTCGATGTCGGCCGCCATCGCGGGGTTCTGCTTGAGGAACGTCTTGGAGTTTTCGCGTCCTTGCCCGAGCCGCTCGCCGCCGTAGGAGAACCAAGTCCCGCTCTTCTCGACGATCTTATGCTCCACGCCCTGATCCAGCAGGTCTCCCTCGCGCGAGACCCCCTCGCCGTACATGATGTCGAACTCGGCCTCGCGGAACGGGGGCGCCACCTTGTTCTTGACGATCTTCACCCGCGTGCGGCCTCCGACCATCGTCTCGCCATCCTTGATGGCGCCAATCCGCCGGATGTCGACGCGCACCGACGAGTAGAACTTGAGCGCGCGGCCGCCGGTGGTCGTCTCCGGATTGCCGAACATCACGCCAATCTTCTCGCGTAACTGGTTGATGAAGATGAGGCACGTCTTCGACTTCGCCACCACACCGGTGAGTTTCCGAAGCGCCTGCGACATCAGGCGCGCCTGCAGACCCATCTGCGCTTCACCCATCTCGCCTTCGATTTCCGCGCGCGGCACAAGCGCGGCCACCGAGTCGACGACCACGACGTCCACACCATTGGAGCGGATGAGGACTTCGGTAATCTCGAGCGCCTGTTCGCCATTGTCCGGCTGCGACACGAGCAGGTTGTCGAGGTCGACGCCGAGCTTCTGCGCGTACTGCGCGTCGAGCGCGTGTTCAGCGTCGATGAACGCCGCCACCCCCCCGAGTTTCTGCGCCTGCGCGATGGCCTGAAGCGCGAGCGTCGTCTTGCCCGACGACTCGGGTCCGAAAATCTCAATCACCCGCCCGCGTGGCAGGCCGCCCACGCCCAGGGCCCAGTCGATGCTGATCGACCCCGTGGAGATCGCCGGAATCGGCTGAATGTCCTTGCCGCCGAGCCGCATGATCGAGCCCTTGCCGAACTGCTTCTCGATTTGTCCGAAGGCGATCTCGACGGCCTTGAGGCGTTCCTTGTCTGTCCGGTCTTCCCGTTCGGTGCGTTCTGCTGGTGCTGCCATGTGACTCCTTGATGCCGCGCCGCCGAAAGGGGCAACGCTCGCCGGACCGAACGCGATTCTAGGAGCGTGCCAGGTTTCTGTCAAGCGAAAATGGCTCGTCATGTGTCTGTATCCTTTTATGAACCAACACCTTAGCGTTCGATCGGACTTTCGCCTCGTGCCGATAACCGTTGCAAATTTTGCCACCCGCTTCGGCCGGTATGGTCGATTCTGCAATGGGGCCGTGACAGGCAAGGACAGGGGAACTTCACCGTCTCGTCACAGCTCCGTGTGCAACCCGCGATCAGCCGGTCGGTCTAACTCAGTAACAGGTCGTTTGTGCGGCCTGGTTATACGGAAAGGGAGGCTCATATGCGCAAGCTCCTCATGATGATGTTGGCCACGACGATGGCGGTGGCGATGGCGGCTGGGACGGGGTTCGCCCAGCGGGGCGGGGGACCGCCGGAAGGAAGCGGGGCTCCACGAGCGGGTCAGCCCGGCGGAGATGGCGGACCCGGGAGAGTCGGCCGTCCCGGCAGACCTGGACCTGGCGCCAGGGGCGGGCGGTTCGGCCGAGGCGGGCAGCTCGGCGGCCTCGACCTGAGCGACAACCAGCGCACGCAGGCCCGCGGCATTCTATTGAAGTCGCGCGACGAGGCGGCGCCCGTTGTCGATCAATTACAGCTCGCCCGCAAGGAGCTGCGGCGCGAGATCTTCGCGGACAATCGAGACGGCGGCAAAATCAAGGACCTCTCCGCCAAGGTCGACTCGCTGCAGAAGCAGGTCAGTGAAATTCGTCTGAAGGCTCGCACATCGATCGCCGGCCTGCTGACGCCCGAGCAGCGGATGCAGATGCGGGCCACGCCTCGCGGGGCGATCGGCGCCGGGCCGCGCGGACGACGGGCGATGCCGCCGCCCAAGGCGGGATAGGGGACCAGGGGACCGGGGACCAGGGGACCAGGGGACCAGGGGACGGGGGGACCGGGGGACGAATCCCGGTTCCGTCGTCCCTGGTCCCGAGGCTCCTCGTCCCGTGGTGCGGCTTCAGAACCCAGAACCGAACCTCAGAACCTCAGAACCCTGAAACGCTAGAATCAACATCGAATGTCTTCTTCGAGCAATCGTGCCGCGGTACTGGGCGCGGGGAGTTGGGGCACAGCCCTTGCGGTCCACCTGGGCGGTGTCGGACGGGAAGTCTCGTTGTGGGGACGTGATGCGACGCTCGTCGCGGAGTTGGCCGCTCACCGCGCCAATCGCACCTACTTACCGGGCATCTCTCTTCCCGATCTGGTGACCCCGGTGGCCGATCTTGGGTGCGCCCTCAGCGGGGCGCGCTACGTGATCGTGGCCGTCCCGTCGCACGGACTACGTGAGGTCGTCCGCGCCGCGGCCCCTGGAGCATCGCCCGACGCCGTCTTCGTCAGCGCGACCAAAGGGCTCGAGACCGACACGCTCGAGCGCATGTCTGACGTCATCCGCCAGGAGACCGGCCATCGTCATCCCGTCGTCGTGTTGTCGGGGCCGAGCTTTGCGTCGGAGGTCGCCCGTGGCTGTCCCACTGCCTTGGTGGCGGCCTCGGCGGACGAAACCGCTGTCCGCGCTGTCCAGGAAGAATTTCGCGGCGCTTCCGTACGCCTCTACGCGTCCGACGATGTGGCAGGCGTGGAACTGGGAGCGGCCCTCAAGAACATCATCGCGATTGCCGCGGGTGTGGTCGAATCGCTGGAGCTCGGCCACAACGCTCTGGCGGCGCTGATCACGCGCGGCCTGGCGGAGATGTCGCGGCTGGCCTGTGCGATGGGCGGCCGACGTGAGACGCTCGCGGGCCTCAGCGGTCTCGGTGATCTCGTGCTGACCTGCACGGGCACGCTGAGCCGCAACCGGCATGTGGGTGTGGAACTCGGGCACGGCCGATCGCTCGATTCGGTGTTGTCGAGCATGCGCATGGTCGCGGAGGGCGTGCGCACGACGTCGGCCGCACTCGCGCTTGGCGCCGCGCACGGCGTCGAGTTGCCCATTGCCGCGCAGATGGCCGAAGTCCTGGCCGGCCGCCGCACACCGCGCGAGGCCGTGGGCTGCCTGATGCTGCGTCCGCAGCGCGACGAACTGGAGACCGAGTAAGCATGGCGTCGCTCTTTTCGCGCATCAAAGCTGGACTCGCCAAGACCGCCACGCAGATTCGTGAGCGAATGGCGGGCGCCGACGGATCGCCATCCGCCACGGCGGTTGCGGCGCCTCCCGTGGCCGGGCGGCCGCTCAACCTCGACACGCTCGACGCGCTCGAGGACGCCCTGCTGACAGCTGACGTCGGACTCAGCGCGACGGAGCGGATTCTCGAGGCCGTTCGCCGCGATCGCGACGGGTCGCTGCGCGACCGTGTCGTGCGCATCATGCGGAAGATTCTGACCGACGTGCAGCCGGCGCCCGCCGTCACGGTCACGCCGCACGTCGTGCTCATCGTCGGCGTCAACGGCACGGGTAAGACGACGACGGTCGGGAAGCTGGCGAATTTGTACCGCCAGGAAGGCCGTTCCGTCATGGTTTGCGCGGCCGATACGTTCCGCGCGGCGGCGGTCGAGCAGTTGGCGGTGTGGACGTCGCGAGCGGGCGTCGATCTGATCCGGGCGCAAGCCGGCTCCGATCCGGCCGCGGTTACCTTTGATGCCGTGTCGGCCGCAAAGGCGCGCGGCAAGGATTTGGTGTTGGTGGACACGGCTGGACGGCTGCACACGCGGGCGAACCTGATGGCGGAGCTCGATAAGATCCGCCGCATCGTTGGCCGCGAGGTGCCGGGCGCCCCGCACGAGGTGTTGCTGGTGCTCGACGCGACCGTGGGCCAGAACGGCCTGGTCCAGGCGCGCGAGTTCATGGCCGCCAGCGGCGCCAACGGCATCGTGCTCACGAAGCTCGACGGCACCGCCAAGGGTGGCGTAGCGGTGGCGATTGCCAACGACCTGAAGCTGCCGATTCGCTTCATTGGCGTGGGCGAGGCCATTGACGACCTGCTGCCCTTCGACGCCGACGCCTACGTCGACGCCCTGTTCACCGAGAAGTGGTGACACGCGCGGACGATCACGCGTTCATGGAGCGCGCGCTCTTCTGGGGCGAGCGTGGCCGGGGGCGTACGAGTCCGAATCCCAACGTGGGCGCCGTCGTCGTAACGCGCGACGGCATTGTCGTAGGCCAGGGCACGACGCAGCCAGCCGGCGGGGCGCACGCCGAGGTGATGGCGCTCGACGCGGCCGGGGCGCTCGCCGATGGCGCCACGCTCTACTGCACGCTCGAGCCGTGCTCGCACACGGGGCGCACCGGGCCGTGTGTCGAGCGCATTGCTGCGGCGGGCATTGCTCGCGTCGTGGCGGCGCTGCGCGATCCGAACCCCGAAGTGTCCGGCCGCGGTTTCGCCTATCTCCGCGAGCGCGGCATCGATGTTGCCTCGGACGTCGCGCGCGAAGCCGCGCGCGAGCAGCACGCGGCGTTCTTCACGTGGATCACGCTCAAGCGCCCGTTCGTGACGGTGAAGGCCGCGACGTCGCTCGACGGTTTCGTCGGCGAACGCACGGGCCGTATCCGGCTCACCGGTCCGGTGGCGGACCGGTATTTTCACCGCCAACGCGCCGAAATTGACGCGATTGCGGTCGGATCGGGCACGGTGCTCGTGGACGATCCGCTGCTGACGGCGAGGGGGGCCTATCGATTCAGGCCGTTGACACGGGTGATTTTCGACTGGCGCGGGCGAGTGCCTGCGACGGCACGCGTGTTCTCGACGCAGTCCGCGGGCCCAGTCATAATGGTGACAGCCGCTCGCACGCTGGCCGGCCAGGCGGGGCACTTCCATGAATTGCAGCGACAGGGGGTGGAGATTGCCGCGTTCGAGACGCGCGACCTCCGCGAGGTGCTGACCTATCTTGGCGCGCGGCCGATTGTGTCGTTGCTCGTCGAGGGCGGCCCTGCGCTGCACGCCGCGTTCGCCGAGGCCGCGTTGATCGACCGGGCTCAATGGGTCGTGACGCCGCAGCGGTTGGGGAGCGGTGTGCCGCTTCTCACGCCTTCCGGGCCCGGTGTCATGCCGGCCGGGCCCTCGCGCACGCTGCAACTCGGCGATGACTTACTGATTGAATTCGATGTTCACGGGACTGATCGAAGCCATCGGGCGCATTGAGACCCTCGACGCGGTACCGGCGGGAGGCCGCCTGCGCGTGTCGACGCCACTGGCAGCCGAGATCCGCCCCGGCGACAGCGTCGCCGTGAACGGCACGTGTCTCACCGCCGTCGATCCGGATGCACACGGTTTTTCGGCGGACCTCGGGCCGGCCACGCTGCAGGCGACCTCGCTCGGCGGCATGCGCGTGGGACAGGTGGTGAACCTCGAACGGCCGCTGCGCGCTGACGCGCGAATGGGCGGCCACTTCGTGCTGGGTCATGTGGACGGTGTCGGCGTGATTCGTTCGATTCGGCCGGAAGGGGACAGTCACTGGATCGACATCGATCTGCCCGCCGATCTGGAATCGCTGGTCGTGCTGAAGGGCTCTATTGCGATTGACGGCATCAGCCTCACCATCGCGGCGATGGCGCCGGGCACGATTGCCGTGCAGATCATCCCGTTCACGTTCGCGCATACATCGCTTGGCGTGGCCGAGCCCGGCGATGCGGTGAACGTCGAGGTCGACGTACTCGGTAAGTACGTCGCGCGTCTCTTGTCGGCCGGCGCCTTGGATCTGCAGCGACGGAGCCCGGAACCCCAGACCCGAACCCCAGAACCCCAGAACCGGACCCCAGAACCTCAGAACCCCGGAACCCCGGAACCGCTCCCCAGATGACCAAGAAACTGAAGCTCGCCAAGCCCGCACGCACCGCCGCCCCGTTTGCGCCGGTCGAAGATGCCATCGCCGCCATCCGCGCCGGCAAGATGATCATCGTTGTCGACGATGAGGATCGGGAGAACGAAGGCGATCTCACGATGGCCGCGTCGAAGGTGACGTCCGAATCCATCAACTTCATGGTGAAGCACGGGCGCGGGCTCGTGTGTCTGGCGATGACGCCGGAGCGTCTCGATGAGTTGGAACTGCCGCTCGAGGTCGCCACGAACTCGTCGCGGCGCGAGACGGCCTTCTGCGTGTCGATCGACGCCGCCTCCGGCACGTCCACCGGCGTCTCGGCGGCGGATCGCGCCCGCACGGTCGAGGTGGCGATTACGCCAGGCACCACGCCGCGCGACCTGGCCCGTCCTGGTCACATCTTTCCGCTGCGCGCCCGCAACGGCGGCGTGCTCGTGCGTTCGGGCCACACCGAGGCGGGCGTCGATCTGGCGCGGATTGCGGGCCTCTATCCGGCGAGCGTGATTTGCGAGGTGATGAACGACAACGGCTCGATGGCGCGCGTGCCCGAGTTGACCAAGTTCGCCCGCAAGCACGGTCTGCTGATGATCACCATCGCGGAGCTCATCCGGTACCGGATGCGCACCGAGGGGATGGTGCGCCGGCTGGCGTCGGCCACGCTGCCCACGCACTACGGCACCTTCATGATTCACGCCTACGAGAGCCTGATCGATGGCGATTCGCACGTCGCGCTCGTGCGCGGGGACATCGGATCCGGCACGGACGTGATGGTGCGCGTGCACTCCAAGTGCCTCACCGGCGACGTCTTCCACTCGCTCCGATGCGATTGTGGTCCGCAGAAGGATGCCGCGATGAAACGCATCGCCGATGAAGGGCGGGGCGTCCTCCTGTATCTGCATCAGGAAGGGCGCGGCATTGGACTCGCGAACAAGATTCGCGCGTACGAGCTCCAGGAGCAGGGCCTCGACACCGTCGAGGCGAACGAGCGCCTGGGGTTCAAGCCGGACCAGCGCGACTACGGCATCGGCGCCCAGATCCTGCGCGACCTGAAGGTACGCAGCATGCGCCTCCTCACCAACAACCCGCGTAAGTTCGTCGGCCTCGAAGGCTACGGACTGTCCGTCGTCGAGACGCTGCCGCTCGAGATCGCTCCGACAACGGAGTTCACGCGGCGGTACATGAAGACGAAGAAGGACAAGCTCGGGCACACCCTGAAGTCGGTATGACGAAAGGCCGGCTCGAAGCCTTCAGCGACGGCGTGATGGCCGTCATCATCACGATCATGGTGCTCGAGCTGGCGGCGCCGCACGAGCCTACCTGGGAAGCGCTTCGTCACCTCACCCCGGTCGTGCTCAGCTACGTGCTCAGCTACGTGTTCATCGGCATCTACTGGAGCAATCACCACCACCTGATGCAGATCGTCCAGCACGTGGACGGACGCGTGCTCTGGGCCAATCTTCACCTGCTGTTCTGGCTGTCTCTCGTCCCCTTCGCCACGGCGTGGATGGGCGAGACCCACTTCTCGTCGCCCCCGGTGGCCGTCTACGGCATCGTGCTGCTCATGGCGTCGATTGCGTACTTCATTCTGACGCGACAGCTGCTCGCGCTGCACCCGCACGATTCGAAGCTCGCGGTCGCGCTCGGCGACGACTTCAAGGGCAAGATCTCGATCCTCTGGTACATCATCGCGGTCGCCTGTTCCTCACGGTGGCCGGGCGTCGCCTGCGGCTTCTACGTGCTGGTGGCGATCATGTGGCTGGTGCCGGATCGGCGCATCGAGCGCACGCTCAATCACTGAGCGTGGGACGGGGTGACGCGATGCCCCGGACCTGAAGGTCCAGGGCAAGACTTGCGCGACTTCAGTCCCAGCCATCCCGGTAGGGCACGGGGAACCCGGCGGCCCGGGCGAACCACGCCAGCGAGCCGGCGCTCAACGCGCCTAGACTCAACAGGATGCGGCTGAACGTGCGATCAGTTATCGTGGTGGGCCCGCCCGCGGGGTCCTCGTCGAACCTGTTGAGAGCCCCGGCAAGTTCGTATACCATAACTGTTTGCGCTAGAGCCGGTTAGCGGCCAAGGGCACCTTTACTCGCATGTTCGAATCGCTCAGCGCCCGGCTGCAGGACGTCTTCAAGTCGCTTCGCGGTGGGGCTCGCCTCACCGAGGCGACGGTCGACACGGCGTTGCGCGAGATTCGTCTGGCGCTGCTCGAAGCCGACGTCAACTTCCGCGTCGTCAAGGCGTTCATCGAGCGCGTGCGGGTCAAGGCCATCGGCGACGAGGTGTTGAAGAGCCTCACGCCGGACCAGCACGTCGTGCGGATCGTGCGGGACGAGATGCTGGCGCTCTTCGGTGACACGACGGGCGGGCTGCCCACCGTGCAGAAGACGCCCCGCGTCATCTTGATGCTGGGCTTGCAGGGATCGGGCAAGACGACCTCGTCGGCGAAGCTGGCGCGGTGGCTGGCGAAACAGGGCCGGCACGCGATGCTCGTGTCGACCGACGTGCGGCGGCCGGCGGCCATCGAGCAGTTGTCAGTGCTCGCGAAGCAGATCGGCGGGCGCGTGCACGACCCCGCGGGTGAGATGGACCCCGTCGTCCGTGCGAAGGGTGCGCTGGCGGATACCCGCAATCTGGGATTCGACACGCTCATTGTCGACACGGCCGGTCGTCTGCACATCGACGACGACCTGATGGGCGAGCTCGAGGCCATCAAGGCGGCGGTCGAACCGACGGACCTGCTCTACGTCGCGGATGCGATGACCGGGCAGGATGCGGTCAAGAGCGCGGGTGAATTTCACCATCGCGTGGGCGTCACGGGCGTGGTGCTGACGAAGATGGACGGCGACGCACGCGGGGGCGCGGCGTTGTCGGTGGTGGGTGTCGTCGGCGTGCCGATCGCGTTTGCCGGCACGGGCGAGCGGTTGCAGGATCTCGAGGCGTTTCAGCCGGATCGTCTCGTGTCGCGCATGCTCGGCATGGGCGACGTCCTCTCGCTCATCGAGCGCGCGGAAGAGGCGCTCGACGACGAAAGCCGGGAGCGGCTCGAGAAGAAGACCCGGCTCGACGACTTCACGCTCGAGGATTTTCGGGATCAGCTGCGGACCATCAAGAAGATGGGACCGCTCGAGCAGGTGCTGGGCATGATTCCGGGGCTTGGCGGGCTGAAGCAGCTCAACGAGGCCCGCGGGCAGGTGGACGACAAGCAGCTCGGCCGCATCGAGGCGATCGTCAGCTCGATGACCAACGCCGAGCGGCGGAACCATCAGCTCATCAACGGCAGCCGCCGCAAGCGGATTGCGCGCGGCAGCGGGACGAGCGTGGAAGAAGTGAATCGCATGCTCAAGCAGTTCGTCGAAATGCGCAAGATGCTCAAGGCGATGACGAGCATGGGCGGCGGTCGCAAGGGTCGTCAGCGATTGATGGGAATGCTCAGGGGACGATGACGGCGGTTCGAAGTTGATACGGTTTCTGGAGGTAGTGGCATGTTGGTGATTCGTTTGCGGCGGGCGGGGTCGAAGGGCCGGCCGTTCTTCCGCATTGTGGTGACGGAAGGCAAGTCGGCATTGGTGGGACGGTTCACGGAAGTGCTCGGGCACTACAACCCGAGGACGAAGCCCGAGCAGGTCGACATCAATCAGGAGCGTCTCGCGCACTGGCTCGGCAAGGGCGCGCAGCCGTCCGATACCGTTCGCACGTTGATTGACCGCATGCCGCCGCCGGTGGCGGCAGCCGAGGCGACGGCCGCTTCGTGAGCCGCGCGCGGGACGTGGTCGAGGTCGTGGCGCGAGCGCTGGCGGGACGGCCGGACGAGGTGCACGTCACCGAGTCCGACCGGCGCGGCCAGACGGTCATCGAACTCTCGATGGCGCCGGGCGAACTCGGCCGGGTGATCGGCCGCCAGGGACGTACGGCGACCGCGTTGCGCACGTTGGCGGTTGCGGCGGGCGAGCTCGACGAACGTCGCGTGGTCGTGGACTTCCGCGACGAGTAGCGCAGACGTCGTGGACTGGGGCTCGATGGTCACCGTCGGTCGAATCATTCGGCCGCACGGCAACAAGGGACATGTCATCGTCCTCTCCGAAACCGACTTCGGGGATGAGCGGTTCGGCGTGGGGTCGACGCTGTTCGCCGAACGGGATGGGCGCGTGGTACCGGTGACGATCACGGCATCTCGTCCGCACGACGGACGATGGGTGATCGGGATCGAGGCCATCGGGACGATGAACGATGCCGAGACGTGGCGGGGCATCGAGCTGCGTATCCCGGCCGATGCGATGAAGCCCCTCGGCCCCGGCGCGTACTACACACACGATCTCGTGGGATGTGTGGTGCGGACGACCGGCGGACAGACCGTGGGCACGGTCGGGCGCGTGGATCTGGACGTCGGGATCCCGATGCTCGTGGTGACCGAGGGCAGTGAGGAAGTGCTGGTGCCGTTCACCGACGCCATCATCCGGACCGTGACGATTGGTGAGCGGACGATCGAGATTGAGCCTCCGCCGGGCTTGCTGGAGCTGAATCGCCGAGTCCCTCGATGATCGCGGACGTCATCACGATCTTCCCGGAGCTGGTCGAGGCGGCGCTCGCGGCGGGTGTGGTCGGCCGGGCGCGCGAGCGGGGCGTGGTGGACATCCGGGTCCGGAACCTCCGGGACTACACGGACGATCGGCACCGCACCGTGGATGACGTGCCGTACGGCGGTGGGCCTGGCATGGTCATGAAGCCTGAGCCGATCGTGCGGGCCATCGAGGCGATTGCCGCGGAGCGTGGGGCGCCGTCGGCGGTGGTGATGGTGACGCCGCAGGGACGGATGTTGACGCACGCGCTGGCGGAGGAGCTGAGCCAGCAGGATCGGCTGATTCTGCTCTGCGGCCGGTACGAAGGCGTGGATGAACGGGTGACCGAGATGGTGGTCACCCACGAAGTCTCGATTGGGGACTACGTGCTCACCGGCGGTGAGCTGCCGGCCCTGGTCGTGCTCGACGTGGTGACGCGGCTCGTGCCCGGCGTGGTCGGGGACGCGGCATCGGTCGAGGCGGATTCTTTTGCGCGGGGATTGCTCGATCACCCGCACTACACGAGGCCCGCGATCTTTCGCGGGCACGCGGTGCCGGACGTGCTCGTTTCCGGCCACCACGGCGCGATCGAGCGGTGGCGCCGGACCGAGCGAGTACGTCGCACGTTGGAGCGGAGGCCGGATCTTCTCGAGACGGCGGCCCTGTCCGATGACGAGCGGCGCGAGTTGGACGAGTTACGAAGGAGCAGACGATGAAGGCGATTGAAACCGTTGAACAGAGCCACCTGAAAACCGAGCGGCCGGCCATGCGTTCGGGCGACACCGTGCGGGTCCACGTGAAGGTGCGCGAAGGCGAGAAGGAGCGCATCCAGGTGTTCGAGGGCATGGTCATCGGCATGCACCGCGGTGGCGCACGCGCGACCTTCACCGTGCGCAAGGTTTCGTTCGGTCAGGGCGTCGAGCGCATCTTCCCGCTGCATTCGCCGACGGTCGACAAGATTGAAGTCATCCGTGGCGCGAAGGTGCGCCGCGCGAAGCTCTACTTCCTGCGCGACCTGCGAGGCAAGGCGGCGCGTATGAAGGAAACGAAGCGGACCACGGCCTGACGGCCCAACTTCGAAGTTCGAACTTCGAAGTTGCCGTATGGCGAAGCCCCGCGCCTCCCGCACGCTCGAAAACGTCGCGCGCCGCTACGGCTTCACGCACGTTGCGGGCGCCGACGAAGTCGGGCGAGGGTGTCTGGCGGGGCCGGTGGTTGCCGGTGCGGTTATCCTCGACCCCGACCACTACGTGGCCGGGGTCGCGGACTCCAAGGTGCTGACCGCCGCCGACCGTGAGCGTCTCTTCGATCGCATCGTGGCCGCCGCCGTTTCGTGGCACGTGTCCATCGTCGAGGCGGCCGAAATCGATCGCATCAACATTCACCGCGCCTCGCTGGAGGCGATGCGCCGCGCCATCCTGGCCCTGGTCCCGCTGCCGGGCTTCGTCCTCGTCGACGGTTTCCGCGTGCCCGGGCTGGTGATGGCCCAGAAGGCTGTCATCGGCGGCGACCGCCGCTGCACGGCGGTCGCCGCCGCATCGATCCTCGCCAAGGTCACCCGCGACCAGTTGATGCGCGACCTGCACCATCGCGACCCGCGTTACGGGTTCGACCGCCACAAAGGCTACGCCACTGCCGATCACCTGGACGCGGTGAGCCGCTTCGGCTACTCCGATGCGCACCGCAAGTCGTTCAGACCCCCGACGCTGTTTGATACCATCCCCGCTGGCGTGGCGGGCACCCGCGAGCCCGACGCCTGAAGCGCGAAGTCGCAGCCTGCAGCTTGTCGTAGGAGTTCCCATCCGTTTCTACTCCCGTCTCCTGATCGGCCTGTACTTCATCGAAGCGGGCATTCTGCTGATCTACGCGCCGTGGACCGCGTGGTGGGCGCGCAACTACTTCGCGGACGCCTGGCCCTGGATTCACTCGGTGATGGCGACCTCGACGTGTCGCATCGTGGTCGCCGCGGCTGGTGCGATCACCGTCGCCGCGGGCATGACGGAACTGCGGCGGGCTCTGGCGCAGAGGTTTGGCCGCGGCACCGGGCGGCCTGGCGACCTGTGAGGCCCGGTTTGCCGGCCGCGTGCCTGGCCCTCGTGACGAGCCGGCGTCAGCTCAGCCCGGGCGCGCGCACGATGCGCGACGAGTGGGTGGCGCTCGACGCGTTTCTGGACGATGCCCTCGAGGCACGGGTCGATGTGATTCAGATCCGCGAACCGGACGTCGACTCGGGCATGTTGTGCAAGCAGGTCGAGGGACTCGTGCGCCGCGCGTCCACGTCGGGCGTGCGCATTGTTGTCAATGATCGAGCGGACGTCGCCCTCGCGTCTGGCGCGCACGGTGTGCACCTGCCTGCCAGGGGATTGCCGCCGGTCCGGTTGCGAAGCCTGATGCCTGAGGCGATCGTGGGGCGGTCGATGCACAAGGATGACCTCCCTGACGAGACCGGGCTCGACTACCTGTTGTTTGGAACGGTGTTCGCCAGTCGGTCGAAACCGGGCCTGAAACCCGCCGGGCTCGAGGCGCTGGCCGAAGTTTCGGCGCGAAGCTCGATCCCGGTGTTGGCGATTGGGGGCATCACGCCCGCGCGGGTCGGGGCCTGCCTGGACGCCGGGGCGACAGGCGTGGCGGCAATCGGGGCGTTTCTGCCGCCTGGACGGTCGCCGGACGCCATGGGCGTTGCAGTGGCCGTCCAGGCCTTTCGTAAAGCGCTGTCACGCATCTGTTAGAGTACGAACTCCCTTCATGGAGCAACTCGGTTCCGAACTCAAGCAGGCGCGCGAGGCGAGCGGCATCTCCATTCACGAGATGGCCACGCGCACGAAGATCTCGATCACGGCCCTCGAATGTCTCGAGCGCAACGACTTCAGCCGATTGCCCGGCGGCATTTTCGGCCGAGCCTTCGTGCGGGCGTACGCCACGGAGGTGGGGATGGAGGCGGACGCCGCGGTCAGCCGGTTTTCGGACTTGCTCGAGCAGGCCGAACGCGCCGAGGCCGAGCGCAAGGCCGCGATGCGGCCGGAGATCACGCTCGACGACCGCCAGTTCCTGCAGCGCCAGCAGCGCGCGATGCTGATCCTGCGCATTGTCATGGTCGGGGTCGTCATTGCGCTCGCCGCGCTGGCGATCTGGCAGGGTCGAGCCTATCTGCAACGCCGGGCAGCCGCGAAAGCGTCGGCCGCGTCGGCCGTCCCGAACTCCATGGACGTGACAACGTCAGCACCCGCGCTGGCCGCGGCACCCGTGGCACCCAGCGTGCCGGCGCCACCGAGCGGCATGGCTCACATGGTGCTCGATTTCGAAGTCGTCACGGCGTCGTGGCTGAGCGTCAGCGTGGATAGCGGGCCGCCGGTGTTCGCGCGGCTGTTCCAGCCCGGCGAGCATCAGCGCGTGGAGGCGGACCGGGAGATCGTCATGGACCTGGCGAACGCGGGCGCCGTTCGGATGGCCATCAACGGACGGCAGGCGAAACCCCTGGGCAAGAGCGGCGAACGCCAGCGCGCGCGCATCACGCGCGATAACCTGACGGCGTTTCTCGATTAGCGTCTACTTCTTCACTCCCCACTCGGAACGCATCTGCGCCAGACCGTCCATGTAGACGGCCGCGCGTTCGCGCTCTTCCTCGGTCGGCAGCGTCTTCAGAATCGTCACCGCCTTCGCGAGATCGCGCGAGATGGTCTGTTTGGTGGTGTTGAAATACAGCTGCTTGATGGTCTCGACCGGATCCAACGCGCACCTCTTTCCAGCTTCGAAGTCTGCTCCCGGACCGAACGCTCCCACCATCGAGCCCGGACTCAACTCCGTCGAACGACCAGTCCTTCGTGCTCGATCTTGAACGGGAGCACCGCGGCGCCGCCGGCGGTGAGCGTGGCGGCCACTTCAGTCTTGCGGTCCGGATCGACGAGGCACACGAGGCAGCCGCCACCCCCTGCGCCGCAGACCTTGCCCGCGAGCGCGCCCGAGAACCGCGCGCGTTCGAGTAGCGTGTCGATTTCGCGGGTGGTGACGCCGGGGGCGAGGCGCTTGCGCGCCTGCCATTCGGAGGCCATGCAGGCCGCGACCGCCGTCCAGTCCTGCTGCTCGAGCGACTCGCGCATCGACACCGTCGAGTCGCGAATCACGTCGAAGGCGGCAATGACGTCCGCGTCGCCGTTGATGCGCCGCACCATCACGTCCCAGTTGTTGATCCCAGAATTTCGCGACGCGCCCGTGTAGGCGAGCACGAGGCGCCGCTCGAGGGCGAACGGATCGACGGCCAGGGGCACGCGTTGGACGCCGGACACGCCGAGTTCGACGGCCGACACGCCACCGTAGAGGGCGGGACGGTAGTCCTGCACGCCGGTCGGGACAGCAATCACTTGCGCTTCCACATTCATCGCGGTCGTCAGCAGGGCGTCGTCTGAGAGCGTCCGGCCCGTCCAGGCCGCCAGCGCGGCCGTGAGCGCGATGTTCAGGGCCGACGACCCGGCAATGCCGGCGCCGACCGGTGACTCCGCGCGGGTGCGCACCTCGAGGCCCCGCGCGCCGAAGTGCTTCACGAGCCGCGCCAGCAGTGGAAGCCGGTCCGTCCCGAGTGTGGTCGGATCGGCCGCTTCGACCTGTTCGCCGGTGTCGTCCGAGCACAGCACCACGCGGTAGTCGCGCCGCGAGGTCAGCGTCACGTGGGCGCGGAGGCTGATCGCGACGTTCAGCGTCTGTGCGCGATCGTGAAACAGGTAGAGCGGCCAGATGTCATACGTCCCGCCGGCCAGATCGATGCGGGTCGGCGCCGAGGAGTCGATTCGCACTCGCGCATTATAATGGCCCCGGAATGTCGCTCCGGGAGCTTCGGCGCCATGTTGGCCGGCTGGCCATCGTCGGTTTCTCTGGCTACACGGTTCCCGCTGACCTCCGGCGCCTTATTGCCGACTTCGATCTGGGCGGCGTGATCTACTTCGCCCGCAACGTCATCGAGCCCGCGCAACTGGCCGAGTTGTCTCGCGAAACGTCGAGCCTCGCGCGCGAATGGCCCTTCTGGATCAGCGTGGATCAGGAGGGCGGCCGCGTGGCGCGGCTGCGCGCGCCGTTCACGGAATGGCCTCCCGCGGCGACCCTTGGCCGCAGTGGCGATGCCGCACTGGCCGAGCGTTTTGCGAGGGCGCTGGCCGCCGAACTCCGATCGGTGGGCATCACGCTCGACTACGCGCCGGTGCTCGACGTGCACACCAATCCGGCCAATCCCGTCATTGGCGATCGCGCGCTCTCGGATAAAGCCGAGGAGGCCGCCCGGCTCGGCGAGGTCGTGATTCGCGCGATGCAGCAGGCCGGTGTGGCCGCCTGCGGCAAACACTTTCCCGGACATGGCGACACCAGCGTCGACTCGCATGAGACGCTGCCGGTCCTCGAGCACGATCGCCGGCGGCTCGAGGCCGTCGAGTTCGTGCCGTTTCGGCGCGCGATTGCCGCCGACGTGGCGATGATCATGACGGCGCACGTCATGATGCCGGCTGTCGATGAACGTCGCCTGGCCTCGTTCTCGCCCGTGGTCGTGCAACAGATGCTGAAGAACGAGCTGGGATATCGAGGCGTGGTCGTGAGCGATGACCTCGGCATGAAAGCCGTGAGCACTGAGACGCCGCTGCCGGAGGCCGCGGTCCTCGCCGTGCAGGCGGGATGCGACGCGGTCCTGCTCTGCAACTCGACCGCGGATGAACAGGTCGAGGCGCTCGAGGCGCTCATCCGCGCCGCCGAGTCCGGGCTGCTAACCCAAAAGCGCATCGACGACGCGCTGGCGCGGCAGCACGACGTCAAGGTGCGGATGCGCGATCGCACGCCCCTCCACCCGGCCGGGCTCGATGTCGTCGGCTCCACGGCGCATCAGTTGGTCGCCGCCGAAATGGCGAGGTGGGTGTGACCGCTCGCACGCGGGGCGGCCTCACGAAGTTCAGGCCGGTGCGGCCAGGAGCGGCCATCGCCATCGTTGCGCCGGCGAGCCCGTTCAAGTGGGAGCAGTTCGACGCTGGGGTGGCTGAATTGAAGCGCCTTGGATTCGCCGCCGTGTTCGAGTCCTCCGTGTTCGAGCGCGGCGACATCGTGGCTGGGCCGGCCGACGTGCGCGCTCGAGCCCTGGTCGAGGCCGTCACGCGAGACGACGTCGATGCGCTGATTGCGGTGCGAGGGGGCTACGGGAGTGCCGAGGTGCTGCCGCTCCTCGACGCGCGAACCTTCCGCGAATCGCCGAAGGCCTTCGTCGGCTACAGCGATCTCACCTCGCTTCACGCCTGGCTCAATGGCCACGTCGGCATCACGTCCGTTCACGGCGCCATGCTCGAAGGCCGTCTCGCGGTCGGTGAGGCGGAGTACGACCGCGCGTCTTTGCTGGGGAGCCTGAGCACAGAGCCTTTGGGAGAACTGACCGGCCCCACGCTCGAGGTCATCCGGCCCGGCGCCGCCAGCGGTCCACTGGTCGGCGGCACGCTGACGCAACTCGTGGCCACGCTGGGGACGCCCTACTGTTTCGTCCCGCCTCGAGGCGCGGTGCTGTTCATCGAGGACGTGGCGGAACGGCCGTTCCGGATTCGCCGCATGCTGACGCAGCTTCGCCAGAGCGGGCGCCTGGCGCACCTGTCGGCCATCGTGTGCGGGCAGATGTCCCGCTGTGACGAGCCGGGCGGCCGCGTCACGGCACGGGCCGTCATTGCGGAGTTCTTCGCCGATTTTCCGGGGCCAGTTCTGTTCGGCTTTTCATCCGGGCACACAACCACGCCGATGGTGTCGCTGCCGTTCGGCGTCGAGACTCGCGTGCTCGGCGAGTCGCAGCCGCGACTCATCGTTGAGGAGGCGGCCGCCGGCTGACCATGGCGCGTATTCATTTCATCGGAGTCTGTGGCACCGCCATGGCGACGCTCGCCGCGATGTTCAAGGCTCGCGGCCACGACGTCCAGGGGTCGGATCACGCGGTGTATCCGCCGATGAGCGACTTCCTCGTGCGCGAGTCCATCCGCGTGTTCGACGGCTATCGTGCCGAGCAGATCACACCGGAGATCGACCTGGTCGTCGTCGGCAACGCCATCTCGCGTGGCAACCCGGAGCTCGAGGAGGTCCTCGATCGCAAGATCCGGTTCGTCTCGATGCCGGCGGCCATTCGCGATGAGTTCCTGTGGCAGTCGCGATCGATCGTCATTGCCGGAACCCATGGCAAGACGACAACGACCGCGTTGACGGGCTGGCTGCTGACGGATGCGGGGCGCGACCCGAGCGTGCTCGTCGGCGGCATCGCGCTGAACTTCGGTGGGAGCTACCGTCTCGGACAGGGGCGCGACTTCGTGATCGAGGGAGACGAGTACGACAGCGCCTTCTTCGACAAGACCGCAAAGTTTCTCAAGTACCTGCCTGATATCGCGGTGGTCGGCAACCTCGAGTACGACCACGCGGACATCTATCCGGACATGGAATCGCTGCGCATTGCCTTTCGGCGATTGCTCGCGCTGGTGCCGCGGACCGGCCGCACAATCATTGGCGCCGATAGCCCCGAGGCGTTACGGCTTGCGGCACAGGCGCGCGGATCCGTCGAAACGTTCGGGATCGATTCGCCGGACGCGGACTGGCGCGCGACGGATATCCGGTCCGATCAGGGCCGCGTGGCCTTCGACGTGTCCTATCACCGCGAGCCGTTTGGCCAGTTCGTGACGCCCCTGCACGGGGTGCACAACGTGCGGAATGCCCTGGCCGCCATCGCCGCCGGTCATGCCGTGGGCGCCAGCGCCGCCGAACTGCAGCACGGGCTCTCACGGTTCGAAGGCGTCCGCCGTCGGCTCGAACTGCGCGGGACGGCGCGGGGCGTGTCGGTGTACGACGACTTCGCCCACCATCCCACGGCGATTCTCGAAACGCTGAGAGCCGTCCGCTGGTCCAATCCCGATCGCCGCATCTGGGCGATCTTCGAACCCCGATCCGCCACGTCCTGCCGGCGCGTCTTTCAGCAGGATTTCGCCCGCGCATTTGCCGAATCGGGCGCGAGCGAGGTCATTTTCGCTGCGGTGTTTCGCAGCACCCTGCCCGATGATGAGCGGTTGAATGTGGAGGAGCTGGTGGACGACCTGCGCCGCGGCGGAATGCACGCGAGGCTGATTCCTAAAGCCGACGACATCGTGCGCACCGTCGTGGCCGAGGCCAGGGAGGGCGATCTGGTGGTCGTCATGTCCAATGGCGGCTTCGAGGGCATTCACGACAAGCTGCTGCAGGCCCTCCGCGCGTGATGCCCGACGCGACCTTCGCGGGGCGGTGGGCGGCCCGGCTCGGTCCCGATCGCTGGCGCGCCAACGCGCCGCTGGCGGCACTCACGACGTTTCGTGTGGGCGGACCCGCCCAGTGGCTTGTCGACATCCGTTCGGTGGCTGAGCTCGAAGCGATCGTGGCTGATGCGACGCGATCCGGCGTGGCGGTCTCGTTGCTGGGTGGCGGGTCGAACGTGCTCGTCGCCGACGCGGGCGTCGTGGGCCTCGTGGTTCGCCTGCACCTCACGTCCATCCACCAGCCGGCACCGGATCTGGTGCGGGCGGATGCCGGCGTGACGATCAATGGCCTCGTGCGGTGGACCATCGGGCGCGGACTCGCGGCGCTCGAGGCGTGGGCAGGCACGCCAGGCACCGTCGGCGGGGCGATCTATGGGAACGCACACTGGGGAGGCCGCAACATTGGCGATCTGGTGACCACCGCGCAGGTCATGACCAGGGACGGGCACTCAGCCGTCGCCGCCGGGACCGCACTTGGCTTCGCCTACGACATGAGCCGGCTGCAGCGGACGGGCGAGATCTTGATCTGGGCCGAGTTCAGGGTTTCGAAGGCCGAGCCCGGCGAGCTGCGAGCCGTGGCGCGCGAGTCGCTGCACTATCGCAAGTCCACCCAGCCGCTCGCGACTCCCAGTGCCGGGTGCATCTTCCAGAACCCCGGAGCGGGCGATGCCGTCCCCGCGGGTATCCCTCGCTCGGCCGGCGCCCTGGTCGATCGGGCCGGTCTCAAGGGTCACCGCGTGGGTGGCGCGCGGATTTCGGACCACCATGCGAACTTCATCGTGAATGATGGTGGGGCCACGGCCGCGGACATTCGGGCGCTGATCGAGTTGGCGCGCACGGCCGTGCGCACGCAGTTTGGCGTCGCCTTGCGTGACGAGATCGTCTGCTTGGGTTTCTAGAACGTTTGGCGTGGCTCCGGTGTCTTGAGTCAAGGGGCCGCAGTTTCGCAGGGGCAATATGTCACAGCTCGTCATTCAGGGTGGCCGCAGTCTCTCGGGGCGGATTGAGGTCGAAGGGAACAAGAACGCTGCGCTGCCGATCCTCGCGGCCTGTTTGCTGACCACGGAGACCTGCGAGGTTCGGAACGTGCCGGCGATTCGCGATGTCGCCGTCATGATCGACCTGCTGCGGTCGCTGGGCGCCAGCGTCGAGCGGTCGGGCTCCACGGTCAAGGTGACGTGCCAGGACATCCTGACGTCCGAGCCCGAGCCGTCGCTCGTCGGCCGGCTGCGTGGATCCGTGCTGCTGCTCGGGGCGCTGCTCGGGCGTACGGGCCGCGCCGCGATCGCGCCTCCCGGTGGCGATTTTCCGGCGCGGCGGACGATTGCGACGCACCTGCGCGCCATGCTGGCCATGGGCGCGCGCATCGTCGACGTGTCCGCCGGCCATCAGCTTGAAGCGCCCGATGGGCTGCATGGGGCGTCCATGTACCTACTCGAGGCGTCGGTGACCGGCACCGAGACCGCCTTGCTCGCGGCGGCGCAGGCGCGCGGCGCTACGGAAATCCGCAATGCCGCCTGCGAGCCGCACGTCGCGGAGCTGTGCGTGTTTCTGCAGTCGATGGGTGCCGGGATCACCGGCGTCGGCATGTCCACGATTCGCGTCGAACCGCCCGCTCGCCTCAGCGGCGCCGTCCACACGTTGCGCGGGGACTACATTGAGGCGGCATCCTGGGCGGTCGTCGGTGCGGTGACTGGTGGGGAAGTGGAAGTGACCGGCGTCCACGCCGAGGACCTCGAGCCGATTGCCGCGGTGCTCGCCGAGATGCACCTCAGCTTCACCCTGGAGGACGGTCGCTTCTCGGTGGGACGTTCCTCGCTGGTGGGCGCGCGCCGCATCACCACGGGCCTCTGGCCCGGTTTCCCGAGCGACATCGTCAGCCTCGTCACCGTGCTGGCGACGCAGGCCCAGGGGCAAACCCTGGTGCACGACTGGATGTACGAGCTGCGCCTCTTTGCGCTCGAGCAGTTGAGTTCGATGCGAGCCGACCTGTTTCTCTGCGACCCGCACCGCATCATCGTCAGCGGCCCGACCAGACTTCGCGGGCGCACACTCGATAGCCGCGACATTCGATCCGGCATGGCGCTCATTGCGGCTGCGCTCGTGGCCGACGGACAGAGCACCGTTCTCGAAATAGAAACCGTCGAGCGCGGCTACGGTCAGCTTGTGTCACGGCTGACCGCGCTCGGCGCCGACGTTCAGCGCATCGACTAGGCCCTGTCCGTGGAGCCGCGGACTTCAGGTCCGCGGCAGGCCGCTCTTACGGTCGCCCGATGCCAGGTGGTGCCGGCACGGGGGGCGGCGCGGTCTGGGTCGGCACCTGCGGTGCACGCGGCGGAGAGGGGACTGGCGGCTCGGGGCTGAAGATCGAAATGCCCGCGTTGCCTGTGCCTTCGCGCGGCATGCGCAGCGGGCGGAGGTCGTCCTCGTCGAGATCGAGCACGCGAATGATGTGCGGCGTCAGCATGATGACCACGTCCGTCTGCTGCGCGTCGCGATGGTTTCGGCCAAACAGGTTTCCGAGCACGGGCACCGAGCCCAGACCGGGGATCGTCTGGCGCTCCTCGCGCTCATCCTCGCGAATCAGCCCGGCGAGGATGTTGGTCTCGCCGTCTTTCAACCGGATGGACGTCTGCACGTTGCGGGTGCCGAACGTCGGCAGACCGTCGAAGCCCGCCGTGCCCAGCGTACTCAGCTCGATGTTGAGGGCCAGCGTGACGTCGTCATTGGGATGCGTGCGCGGCGTGATACCGATGTTGACGCCAATCGTCTTGTAGGAGAACTGGGTCTGCGGCTGGATGTTGACGCCGCCCTGGGTGATGGGCGCAATCGTGAGGGTCGGCACCGGCACTTCCTGGCCGAAGCGCGCGGTGGACGTGATGCCGTCCGACATCCGGATGTGCGGGCTGGCCAGCGTGCGCGTGCGCGTGTCCGTTTTCAGGAGCCGATAGTACAGCGCCGGAATGCCGGTCATGAGGACGTCGGTCTGGCTCAGGTTGCGCAGGGACTGCAGCGAGACGCCACCGTCCTTGTTCACGTCCGCCGCGCCGTCGATGCCTGTCGATCCGGCCGATGCGATCTGCAAGCCGTACTCCCGCAGCTGCGTCCGATTGACCTCGAGGACCTCGACGTCGACGACGAGCTCGGGCTTGGCCTTGTCGAAGGCGCTCAGGAACCGGCCAATCACCTGCATGCGCTCGGGGGTGTCGCGGATGAGGATGGTGTTGGTCCCGGTAATCTGCGAGATGTAGCGCGCGTCGGCCACCACGCGCAGAGCGTCCATCGCCTCTTTGATATCCAGGTTCTGCACCGTGAACTGCCGCACGACCTCGGTGACGTACTCGCGCCGCAGCGCCGGCGTGTCGGGTACGACCACGATCGTGGAGGGCGCGGTGACCTGGTAGAAGGTGTTGGTCGCTCCGGACACCGCGTCGAGCGCCTGCTTCACCGTCATCCCGCTGCGCAGGTTGACCACGGCGGGCACATCGCGGAAGGCGGGATCGAACGTGACGGAGAGACTGGCGAGGCGCGCGATGGTCAGGAACACCGTTCGCGCCGTTGCCTGCTGGCCCGTGGCGATCTGTGCGGTGAGTGGGGCGTCGGGCAGCTCGTAGCCGGCCGGTGCGAGGTCACGCGTCCGCTCGAGGAGCGTCTCGAGCGATGTTTGCCCCGATTCGGAGCGGCTGACCCGCGCGCGCAACGCGAGGCGCACTTCGCGCAGGCTATTGGCCGCGTCGCCGTTGCTCGGATTCAATTCGCTGGCCAGCTGGAGCTCGAGGACGGCGTCGTCGAACCGGCCCTGCCCGAACAGCCGCCGGCCTCGTACGAAGTGCGCGTCCGAGGCGCGCAACTTGGCGCGCTCGAGACCGGAGGTGGCCTCTCGATTCTCGGGATGTTCACGCGCGACCTTGGCGTAGCGCGCGACGGCGAGGTCGTAGTCCTGGAGGTCGTCGGCGGCTTGCGCCTGCTTGAGGCCGGTCGACGCGCAGGCGGTCAGGAGCGCGGCCGCGATCAGGGCGCAGCACAAGCGGCCAATCACCGTAGATCCACGCCCTTCGGAATCGTGAATTCGAATTCCTTGTCCGTGAGCCCGCGGTTTTCGCGCAGGTTCAGGAAGCGGAATCTCGAAATCGCGCCCTGGTCGTCGACCACCGTGAATCCGCGAAGCGCAAGCGTGGCGCGATCGACGTCGAGTGTCAGGGTCTTGAAATCGGCTTGCGTCGCCTTGGGCTTGAGCAGCAGACGCCATTCGCCCGACGGCTGCTGGTCCGGGACGCTCGCCACGAAGTCGCGCGTGAGATCGCCGCGCCCCGCGAGGAACAGCAGGGCGGTAGACACCTCATTGCCTTTGGGCAACGCGGTGGTCGTTGCGTACCGATCCTGCGGAAAGTATGAATACAGACGGGTGCCGTCCGAGACGAACTGTTGCTTATTGGATGTCGAGTAGGTCCAGCGCATCCGGCTGGGCTTCTTGATCTTGACGTCCCCGCGTTCCTCGACGGGCTTCGGCAACATGGCGCTCGTCTGCGTGAGGGTGAAGTCGGCGGTGAAGTCCCGAACGGTGGTGTAGTGCGCCTGGACCCGGGAGGCCAGCATGGCCGCGTCCGGCGGCGCATCCTGCCGTGCGCTGACGGCCGCGGCGGAGAACGCCGCGAGCGACAAGACGAGGAAGGTTCGCATGCAACTCCATTCTAACGCCTGCCGGTTGGCGGCCCAGGTGCGGGGACTGCCCATTCGGACGCGCATCCACACGAGACGGTCTGATTTCGGGGCTATGATGTGACCGACGCCGCCCCCTTTCATGGCGAAGAAGACGCCGCAACAGCATCTCGACTCGCTGAAACAGAAGATCGAAAGCCGGGTGGACGACCTCGATCGCCGGATCGCCGCCACCGAGGACCTGCTCCTGGAGCGGCGCGCCGCCGTCGAGCCCGCGGAGGCGCCGTTGCTCCCGGTGCTTCGTCGTCGACGGAGCCCTCGCAAGAAGACGGGAACGTGAGGAGCGGTCTGCGATCTTCGCGACGCATCCCCGGCTGCCTCCTGCTCGCGGGTCTCTGGGCGATGGGCTGCAGCCGCTCGTCGAGCGCGGCCATATCGCCGTCGGCGACGCCGGCCGGCGCCCCTGCCATCTCGGGACAGATCATCAACGGTGTGACGGGGCAGCCAGTGCCAGGCGCCGCGATTCGCATCGATGGCCTGGGCGACACGACCGGGGCGGCTGACGGCTCGTTCACGTTGGCTTCCTCCGGAGCCGGCGCGAGCCTCCGTGCGGTCAACGTCTCGTCTCCTGCCACCATCGAGCGCTCGACGTGGGCCGTCGTGCCGGGCACGGCGCTCACGCTGAGCCTGATGCCATCGACGATTGACCTCACGGCGTTCAACCAGATGTTCCGGGGGAACAACGGGGAACTCCATCGGTGGCCGAGCGCGCCAGCCGTGGTTCTGCAACGGCGCGCGCTCCGGTTCACCACGCTCACCGACAGTGCGTACACGGCGATCGCGGCGGTGATGCCGGACGCCGAAGCGGAGGCGATTCTCACCGACCTGGGGTGGGCGCTGCCGCAGCTGAGCGGTAGCGTCTTTCCCGCGTTCTCGAACGTCCAGAGGGAAACAGCAGCGGAAGGTGATTCGATCGCCATCGCCCGTCCCGGCATCGTCCTCGTCGCCCTCGCTGACGGACTGACAGCCTCGACGGGCTTCGCTGGATACACGCGCTGGGCGTGGAACGGCGCCGGGGACGTCGTCAGCGCCATCATCGTGATCGATCGTGTGTTCGACAGCTCGGCCAGTCCCTTTCGACGGACCGTTCGGGCGCACGAGCTTGGCCACGCGCTCGGGTACAACCACGTGACGGCGATAGCATCGGTGATGAATTCCACCGCCACGATTGAGCCCAACACGTTCGATCTCGACGGCGCGCGTATCGCGTTTCAGCGGCCCGTCCTCAATCGATCTCCAGATGCGGATCCCAGACCGGCGTTCGGGACGACCGCCCGATCGAGCGCGCTCACGTGGTCCGGCGCGCCGTGAATCGAGTCATAATCGAAGTGTGACTTCTCCAGAGCCGGTCACCGTCCGCCTGAACTGCGCGGCGTGTGCGGGACCGATTGAAGTGGCATACACACCGGACCCCGAGGGCGAACCGCAGACGATCCGCTTCGCGTGTCCGTACTGCGGCGAACCACGCGACCTCCAGGTACCCGGCCTCGTGCTGTGGGTGGCGATGCGGCAGCACGGCGAGGGCCCAGAGACGCGGCATTGACGGCACCGCGTCCCGCCGCGCTCGCCATGCTCGCCATGCTCGCCGTGCTGTACGTGCTCGCGTGCGCCTCTCCGGCGATCGCGCAAACCACGTCAGCGCGAGTGTCCAAGCTGTTCTACGGTGTGTCAGGCGGGCCCGGCCGCGGAACGGTGACCGGCGGGATATTCGCCCTGCCAGAAGGCGCCCCGCCACCAGACACGAACCGTCGTACCGTGACCCTGGGCCTCTTCGGAGGCGTGAAGCTCGCGGATGCGGTTGGCGTGCTCGTGGTGTGGGATCAGACGTTCGGCGGCAAGAGCTCCTACGGACAATGGGGCTCGACTGCGGCCTCTGTCGCTGGCCGTCTGTGGCTCACGCATCGCGTCTATGTTGAAGCCGGCGGCGGACTGGCCGAGCTCGGCTACAAACCTCCGACACAGACCTCCGGCAGGATTTCCCGCTTCTGGTCACCTGGCTTCGAAACGGCCGCCGGCGTCGACCTGCTCAAGGGACCTCGCGTGGCATTGACCACCCTCGCGAGATACTCTGCCGCCACCTTCGACGGGCTACGCGTTCGGAATTTCTCCGTCCAAATCGGCCTCAGCGGCAGCCCATAGCCCCCACCAGTAGAGTCCGACCAACTTCTTTTTTGGGTCGATTCGCTGCAGCAAGGAAAATGTTGCGACGAAACACGTCTAATGGTGTCTAAGGTCTGAAGACGCGAGGGTCGAATGGCCGTGTGGAGACTATGACGCGTTGAAAGCTGCATCCCTGCAACTGACCTGTTCTGCCTGTGCCCTTGACGTCGTGGTCGAGTTCGAGATTGCCACGGCGGACGACAACGAACCCGTGACGATGCCCGAGTGGGCATGCCCCTCGTGCCGGGCCACACATCAGATCGGCGTGATGGGACGAGTTCGAGCGATCATTGCTCGATTTTCGCCGCTGGATCTGCCTCGGCGTGACGACACCTAAGGAGGGCTGCGGGACCAGTGTCTAATGTGACCATGCCCTCGTTAGTCGCGTGGAACAGAACCGGCGTCGCCGGTGCTGTGCTCCTGGCGCTCAGCATCTCGCTCGGCGCCAACGCTCAGGCGCCCTCGCCGTTCTCCGCGCTGCCGTTGACTGCCGAATCGCCAGCGGACAACCCGTCGACGCCGGAAAAGGTGGCGCTTGGCCGGTTGCTGTTCTGGGATCCGGTTCTGTCCGGCGGGCAGGACATCTCCTGCGCCACGTGCCACCATCCCAAGCACGGTTACGCGGATGGGCGTGCGTTGCCGATCGGCACAGGCGGCAAGGGCATTGGCCCCACGCGCGTGTTTCCGGCGGGCGCCAACCCGTTGGTGAGGCGCAATAGCCCGACGATTCTGAATGTCGCGTTCAACGGCATCAACGAGGCGGGACACGTCGATCCGGCACAAGCGCCGATGTTCTGGGACGTGCGCGCGCGCGGTCTCGAAGCCCAGGCTCTGATTCCGGTCGATTCGCTCGAGGAGATGCGGGGAGGCCGAGTCCCCGAGGGGGGTGCAGTCGAGGCCGCCGTCGAGCGGGTGCGGCGGGTGCGTCAGTATCAAACGCTCTTTCAACGCGCGTTCGGCGGCACCGATGCGGTGTCCGCGCAGAACATGGCCCGAGCGATCGCGGCGTTCGAACGCTCGCTTATCACGCCTGATGCACCGTTCGACCGCTACATGCGCGGCGACCGTTCTGCCATGACCGCGATTGAGTTGAGAGGCATGGCGGCGTTCGATGACCACGGCTGCACGCAGTGTCATCGAGGGCCGATGTTGTCCGACTATGCGCTGCACGTGATCGGCGTTTCCGACAATTCTGCGCTCGGGGCGGCGGATCCTGGCGCCGAACACCGCTACGCATTCCGCACGGCGAGCCTCCGAAATCTGGCCTACACCGCTCCGTACATGCACAGCGGTCTCCTGGCGGACCTGCCCAGTGCGGTGGGGTTCTACAAGATCGTCGGCGGCGGTGGCGGGTTGCTGCAGCACTTCGCTGAGCCGCTGGTCCTCAACGGCCATCTGGTGCTGGGGTCGCCGGTCAGCCGCGATCAGCTGGACCCGCTGCTGCGACAGGTCAACGTCAACACCCAACTCGACGACATCGTCGCCTTTCTGGCGACATTGAACGGCGAGTTCGATCGCACCATTCCGGTTCGTGTGCCGAGCGGGCTGAAAGTGGGCGGACGGTAAGCCGTCGCGCCACCGCCCGGCTTGGCCCAACGGCGCCGATGTGGCGTCGGAGCTCACGGCCTTACGTCACCCATCATCCAACTCACTCTCATCCGTCTCCACCCTCGCCCCCGCCTCTCCCAGCACTCCGAAGTCCATCCCCAGCACCCGCACGCCCACCTCCAATTCGCGCACGGCGATCCGCGGCGCCCCACGGCGAACTCCAACCCCCCGTGCGAGTACGTCCAGCCCGGGCACGCGCGACCCAAGACAACCGCGCGAATGGGTCCTGGATCTCCACGTCCGTCTCCAGCCCTGACACCGCCAGATCCACCCTCCACACGATCAGCCCCAGCCGTCGCACGACTGAGTCCAGCACCCGCGCGCGCGCGTTCAGGGCCCGCATGCCGATCCCCAACCCCCGCACGCCGAACTCCAGTCCCGACACGAACGACTCCAGACGCGTTTCAAACGACCCCGCAAGTCATTTAGAAACGTTTAGATCCGGCGCTGGAGACGCGCGTGTTGCGTCCAGTAGATGCCTCCACCCGATCCAGTAGATGCCTGCGCCCCGTCCAGCAAGTGCCTGCGCCTGATGAGTAGATGCCTCAGCCGCGCCGACACGCTGGAGACGATGATCGACACGATGGGGCACGACGATCGACGCGATGGGGGAGGCCGGCCCGGTGATGGGTGCGCCCGCGGTCGAGGTCGGATAGAGCCGCGCCGGATCCCGGCTGCACGCGTCCGGCAAACGCCTCGGCCCTGGTCGGAGAATGCCTTCGCTTCACCGGAAGATGGGTCTCGCGGCGTCAGTATCCCTTGATGCCAATCGTGATCATCCGTCGCACGCGCCGACTAAGTGGGTATGCATCGGCCGGCACATACCTCAATGCGAACCAGCTGAGCCCTCGCGCGCATCGAGCGATGGGTGCGTCCATCCCGAACGATGGGTGAGGCCAATCCTTCGGGAGAGGGCAGAAGGTGATGTGTCAGTGCACCCCAGCTGCACATCAGGGCAGGGAGTGCAGAGAGGCGACCGCTAGATGCAGTGCCTCAAGTAATTGCAGTGATTGGTGTTGAGTGGTGGACGGCGGGAGGATCGAACTCCCGACCTCCGCGTTGCGAACGCGGCGCTCTCCCAGCTGAGCTAGCCGCCCACGAGACCGGCTGTGACGCCCGGGCAAGGTGGAGAACCTCACGCCCTCGGCGACCTCCAAGCATAACACGCACGCACCGGCGGGTGCGACCGAGAAACGTCAGAATTGCACGGGCATTCGTCAGATCGCCGAGGGACGCGCCGCGCTCTCGCGTGCTCCGTCAGTAATCGCTGCTGGCCGGATTCACGAGCACGACCGTATCGTGCGGTTTGATGCGGCTCTCCGACACGAGCACACGCAGCGCGTGAACCGTTGCGCCGCCGCCGGGTGCCGCGCTCACGCCTTCGAGGCGCGCGAGCATCTTCATTTCCGCCAGCATCTCGGCATCGCCGACGCCGATGGCCGCGCCGCTGCTCTCGCGAATCGCCCGCAGGACGAGCGCCCCGCCGGCCGGCTCCGTCACGCGAAGATCGTCGGCTGTTGTGCGCGCCGCCGATTCCCACGCGTCAACCCGGTCGCTGCCCGATCCCACCGTGCGCACGATCGGCGCGCAGCCGGCTGCCTGGACGGCGACGATGTGCGGCCGGCGGACGGGATCGATCCAGCCGAGCGACGCCATCTCGGTGAACGCCTTCCACAGCCCGACCAATGCCGTTCCTGATGCGGCGGGGCAGATGATCCAATCCGGCACTTCCCAGCCCAGCTGTTCGGCGATTTCGTACCCGACCGTCTTCGTGCCCTCGAGACGGTACGGCTCACTGAACGCCGAGAGATCGTATCCGCCGTTCTCAGCCGCAAACGCCGCCGCCGCCCGATCTGCATCGACCGACCCGCCATCGACCGTTGTCACCTCCGCGCCATGCAGCGCCGTCGCTGCGGTGAATGAGGCTTTGACGTCTCCAGGGGTAAACACGCGAACTGAGAGCGCCGCACGCGCACCGTATGCCGCGATCGCAATTCCGGCGTGGCCGTTGGACGCCGCGACGATCGTCCGCGCGCCCAGATGGAGCGCCCGCGTGACCGCCGCGGATGCGCCGCGGGCCTTGAACGACCTCGCGGGGTTGAGACTCTCGTCCTTTATGTAGAGGCGGCGCAGGGCGAGCGTCGAGCCCAGGCGGCGCGCGCGCAGGAGCGGCGTCCAGCCTTCGCCGAGGGTGACCGGCGGATCGATCCCCTTCGTCGACTGCAGCAGCGGCAGGATTTCGCGATATCGCCACATGGACGACTCGCGCCCGGCCAGCGTGGATTTCGGCCAGCGCTTCGCCGCGGTCAGGTCGTAGCGGGCGAGCAGTGGCGCACCGCAGACGCACCGATGATGGATCTGGCGGGGATCGCACGGTCCGGCACCGCAGGGCACCGAACATTCGAGGTGCGAGAAGAACGTCGCCACGGGCTACCGGCTGAGCAACTCTGCGTCCTTCTTCTTCTGGATGTCGTCGATCACCCCGACGTACTGATCGGTCACCTTCTGCACGTCGTCCAGTGCGCGCCGTTCCTCGTCTTCGGAGATCTTGTGGTCCTTCAGGAGCTTCTTCAGGCGGTCGTTCGCGTCCCGGCGGACCTGCCGCACCACGTTGCGGCCTTCTTCCGCGTACTTGTGCGCGAAGCGTGACATCTCCTTGCGGCGCTCCTCGGTGAGCGTCGGGACGGGAATGCGAATAGCCTTGCCGTCCGATGATGGATTCAAGCCCAGGTTGCTCTTCTGGATGCCACGCTCGATCGCGCTCGAGAGCGACGGATCGAATGGCGTCGCCACGATCGTCGTCGGTTCCGGGATGGAGAGGGAAGCGACCTGATTGAGCGGCACGAGCGAGCCGTAGGCCTCGACCTGCACGGGATCGAGGAGGGCGACCGACGCCCGACCGCTGCGGAGGCCGGCCATCTCGCGGCGCACATGCTCGATCGCCGTGTCCATCCGCTTCTTCACTTCGACGTTCAGGCCCTTGATATCAGTAACGTCCATGCGTGTTCCCCTGATTGCTGTCGTTCGCTCGTCGTGTCAGGCGCTGACGGTGGTGCCGACCGGCTCGCCCATGATGACGCGGCGCAAGTTGCCGGGCGTCCGCAGGTTGAACACGACGATGGGAAGTTTGTTGTCCATGCAGAGCGTGATGGCCGTGGCGTCCATCACGCGAAGCGACTTCTCGATCACCTGGAGGTAGGTGATCGTCGGGAACTTGGTCGCGGTCTTGTCGATCATCGGGTCGGCCGTATAGATGCCGTCGACCTTGGTGCCCTTGAGGATCACCTCGGCGCGCATCTCCATGGCGCGGAGCGCCGCCGCCGTGTCAGTGGTGAAGTAGGGATTACCCGTACCGGCCGCGAACACCACCACGCGCTTCTTCTCGAGGTGTCGCACGGCGCGGCGCCGGATGAACGGCTCGGCCACGGCGCGCATCTCGATGGCCGTCGCGACCCGCGTCGTGACCCCAATCTGTTCAAGGGCGTCCTGGAGCGCGAGGGCATTGATGACCGTGGCCAGCATGCCCATGTAGTCGGCCGTCGAACGGTCCATCCCGCGCGCGCTTGCCGCCAACCCGCGGAACAGGTTGCCTCCGCCGACGACGACGCCGACTTCGACCCCGAGTTGCTGGATCTCACCGATGTCTCGGGCGATCTGGGTGGTGGCGGGCGGATCGATGCCGAAAGGCTGTTCGCCCATCAGCGCTTCGCCGGAGAGTTTCAGGAGGACGCGAGAGTACGCAGGCTTGGCGGAAGACACGAACTGAGATTATAGACAGGAAAGGGTTCTGGGTTCTGGGTTCCGAGGTTCCGGGGTTCGGTTCCGGGGGGCCGGGTTCCTGGGGGCGTACATGGTTCGAGGTTCGGTACTGCGTCAGGCGAACCTTGAACCCAGCACCGAACCTCGGAACCCCGGAACCGCGGGCGTCAGTTCCTAGACCGCGTCGCCGACCTTGAACCGCACGAAGCGCGCGATGCCGATGTTTTCGCCCAGTTTGGCGATGGCGGCTTGCAGCAGCTGGTTCACGCTGGTCTTGGGGTCGCGGATGGACGCCTGATCCACGAGCACGGTTTGCTCATAGAAGGCGTTGAGCTTGCCGTCGATGATCTTCTCGATGACCGGAGCCGGCTTGCCGGAGTCGGCCATCTGGGCGCGGTAGATGTCGCGCTCACGTTCCAGTACGTGCGCTGGCACGTCCTCGCGCTTGACGTAGGTCGGGCTGGCGGCGGCGACCTGGAGGGCGACCTCCTTCAGGAGGTTCTGGAAGTCATCGGTGCGTGCGACGAAATCGGACTCGCAGTTGAGCTCGACCAGCACGCCAATCTTGCCGCCGGCGTGGATGTACGAGCCGATGAGGCCTTCACTCGTCGATCGGCCCAGCTTCTTCGCGGCCTGTGCGAGCCCGCGCTTGCGCAGAATCGTCGTCGCGTCGTCGAGATTGCCCTTCGCTTCGAGCAGGGCGGACTTGCACTCCATCATGCCGGCGCCGGTCTGGTCGCGCAGGCTTTTCACTAGCGAAGCGGGGATTTCCACGAGGTCGACTCCAAGAGAAGGGGGCCCGGCCTCGTGAGAGGCCGGGAAAGGTGTTCGGTCTTCAGCGTACTTATGCGGTCGTTGCCGCCGGCGTCGCCGGGGCGGCCGCCGGAGCTGACGATTGCGGTGTGCGGGGGCGGGCAGCGTCAGACGCCGCGTCCGCGGCGTTCACGTCCGCGACGCCGCGGCCCGCGAGGACCGCATCGGCGATTCCGGCTGAGAACAGCCGAATCGACCGCAGCGCGTCGTCATTGCCCGGAATCACGTAGGCCACCTGGTCGGGGTCGCAGTTGGTATCGACAACGCCGATGACGGGAATCTTGAGCTTGCGGGCCTCGTCGACGGCAATCTGCTCGTGCCGCGTGTCGACAATGAACACCGCGTCCGGCAGGCGGCTCATGCCGCGGATACCGTCGAGGTTCTTCGCGAGCTTCCGGCGTTCCTTGTCGAGTCGGGCGATTTCCTTCTTCGACAGGGTGTCGTACCGGCCGTCGGTCGTCATCGCCTCGAGTTCACGCAGACGCGCGAGACTGCGCTGAATGGTCGTGAAGTTCGTGAGCAGGCCGCCCAGCCAGCGCTGGTTGACGTAGTACATCCCGCAGCGTTGCGATTCTTCGGCAATGGCGTCCTGCGCCTGCCGTTTGGTGCCGACGAAGAGAATGGTACCGCCCTGGGCTACCGCGTTGGTCACGAACTCCGCGGCTTCCCGGTAGAGCTTGGCCGTGCGACCGAGGTCGATGATGTAGATGCCGTTCCGCTCGCCGAAGATGTAAGGCTTCATCTTCGGATTCCAGCGCTTGGTCTGGTGGCCGAAGTGAACGCCGGCCTCCAACAGGTCTTTCATCGGGATCGCACTCAAAGCAGCTTCTTCTCCCCCGCGGCGGCAGTCGCCGGCGGTTAAACCAGAAAACTAACGCTTGCTGAATTGGAAGCGCTTGCGCGCTCCGGCCATGCCGTACTTCTTACGTTCCTTCATGCGCGGATCGCGCGTGAGCAGGCCAGCCTTGCGGAGACGCGACCGCAGTTCGGCGTCGTACTCGAGGAGCGCGCGCGCAATGCCCAGGCGCAGCGCGCCGGCCTGACCCACAACGCCGCCACCGGCGGTCGTCGCCAGGACGTCGAACCGCTCCGACAGTTCCGTCACCACGAGCGGCGTCCGAATGACCAGACGCTGCGACTCGGTGGGGAAGCAGGCTTCGAGGGGTTGTTTGTTGACGGTAATCGTGCCCGAACCGGGGCGAAGAAACACGCGGGCTGTGGACGTCTTGCGTCGGCCCGTTCCGTAGTACTGCGTTGTAGCCAAGTTACGCGACCTCGAGCTTCTGGGGTTTCTGGGCGATGTGGGGATGGTCGCCCGTCTTGTAGACCTTGAGCTTGCGATACATCGCGCTGCCGAGCTTGGTCTTCGGCAGCATGCCGCGCACGGCTTCCTCCACGATGCGCACCGGATCCTTCTGGCGCACGATCTTGGCGCGCTCCTCGCGCAGGCCGCCTTCGTATCCGCTGTGGTACCGGTAAAGCTTTTGATCTTCCTTGTTGCCGGTCAACTTCACGCGCGCCGCGTTGACGATGACGACGTGGTCGCCCTGATCGAGGTACGGCGCCCAGGTGGGCTTGTGCTTACCCTGAAGCAGTCTGGCCGCCTGGGTCGCGATGCGCCCCAGCACCTTGCCATCCGCGTCAATTACGTGCCACTTGCGCTCATTCGCGAGGGTGGCGGTCGTGCCCGTGGCCATGCATGCCCTTTCAGCCGAATCCAGTAAACGGCAAACCGAGATGATATGAGCCGATTGAAAAAATGTCAATCTACGCGGCCTTGTAGCGTGCGGAAACTGCGATAGCCCCGGGCCTTACAGAACTGTCGTCCATCCGACAACTGTCGAGCAACCGGCCGCTTTCCGGCCGCGTTTCGCGCGGGAAGCCGCGGAGTTCGGGAACAGGCTCGGCCTGCCACACCTTGGCATTCCCCTTGCCTTGTTACCGCACCGCTATGGTTTTTGGCTCAGCCTTTCGTCCCCCAATGGTCGGCCTCGACATCGGCTCGAGCGGTGTCAAGGCTGTCGTCCTCCGCCGCGGTCGCGGAGGATGGTCGCTCGTGGCCGCTGGGGAGGCACCCCTGCCGGAGGGCAGCCTCCAGGACGGGGCGGCGGCCGAGCCGACGGCGGTCAGCGAGACCGTCACTCAGCTCCTCGACTCCCTCCGTCTTCGTCGAGCGCGGATCGTCGCCGCCCTCTCCGGTCACGCCGTCATCGTCAAACGCCTGTCGCTGCCAACGATGAGCCAGGCGGAGCTGAATGAGGCGATTCCGTGGGAGGCGGAGCAATACATTCCGTTCGACCTGTCGGAAGTGCAGCTCGACTACCAGGTGGTCGGCACGACCGCGGAAGCGGCGAAGAGCTCCCTCGACGTGCTGCTCGTTGCGGCCAAGAAGGACCGCATCGACGACCGCACCGCGATTATCGCCCAGACGGGACGCCGGCCGGTGGTGCTCGACATCGAGGCGTTCGCCCTCGCCAACGCCTATCAGATGAACTACCCGGAGCGCTCGGACGCGCTGACGGCCCTCATCCACGTGGGACGCGGCGTCACGATCGTCTGCCTGCTCGAGAAGGGCGAACCGGTCTTCACGCGCGACATTTCGATCGGCGGCCAGATTCACCTTGAATCGATCATCCGCGAGTTCGGCCCGAGTGGCGTGGACGAGCTGGCGGCAAAGCGGATCCTGCACGGCCAGTTTCCGAGCGAGACGAGCCCGGATCAGGTCGCGTCGGTGCTGCGCGACGCGAGCGCCCAGCTCGTCCTCGAGGTGCGCAAGACCGTGGACTTCTACCGGGCTACCGCGCCGGTCGAGAAGCTCACGCGAGTCGTACTCTCCGGCGGCGCCTATCAGGCCGTCGGGTTGGTGGATCTACTGGCCAGTGAATTCGGCGCGCCGGTGGACGTGTTCGATCCGTTCAGGCGCGTCACGCGCCCCAGCAAGGGGATTGGGGCGGACGCGGCCGGACCGGCTTACGCGGTGGCTGTCGGCCTCGCGATGCGACAGGAAGGCGATCGATGATCAAGGTCAACCTCCTCGCCACCCAGCCTGGCGCCGCGCCGGCTCGTGAGTGGCTGCCGCGAGACCAGCGTTCAGCGCTGCTGGGCCTCGGCATCCTCGTCACCACCGCGCTCGGCGTCGGCGGCTGGTGGTACTACCTCCATCACCAGGGTACGGTCGTCGACTCACGTATTGCGGGAGCCGAGACCGAGCTGACTCGCCTGAAGGAGGCGGCCAAGCTCGTCGACCTCATGACCGCGCGCAAGAACGAACTGGTCGAGCGGCTCGGGCTGATCGACCGGCTGCGCGCGGCCAAGCGCGCGCCCGTCGCCCTGCTCGAGACGGTGAGCCGCAGCCTGCCAGAAGGACTCTGGCTCACCGAGATCAAGCAGTCGGGGCCGACCGTCCAGATTGACGGCCGTGCCACGTCGCTGACGGCGGTGACTGACTTCACGGAGCGCCTCCAGAGCTCCGGCTATTTCCAGAAACCGGTCGAAATTCTCACGACCAGCACCGAGGCCATCGACGATGCGAACGTCGTGAAGTTCTCGGTGAAGGCTGACGCGGTGGCCACGCAGCCGCCGGCCGGATCCGCTGCGGCGCCGACCTCAACCGCCACTGTCGCCGGGCTGACGCCCGGGCATCCAGGAGTCTAGGCATGGCGAAAAGCCTTCATGAACTCTCGCCACGCACACAGCTGATCGTTTTCGGCCTCATGTCGGCGCTGGCGTTCGGCGCCGCCTGGCAGGTGCTGCTCGGGCCGACGCAGGCGGAACTCACCTCGCGTCGCGCGAAGCTTGCCACGCTCGAGGGCGACCTGGCGCGCGCGCAGGGCGTGGCGGCGCGGCTGCCCGCGGCGCAGCGCGAGGTGCGCACGCTTGAAGCCTCGCTGCGCGAGACCCAGGCGGTCATCCCTGAGGAAAAGGATCCCCAGGACGTGCTCCGCAACCTTCACGAGATGGCCAGTGACTCGCTCCTGGACATCGCCAGCTTCAAGCCCAAGGGTGTCGTGACGAAGACCCAATACACGGAATGGCCCATCGAGCTTGGGTTCGAGGGGAGTTATCACGACCTCGGCCGATTCTTTGATCGCATCGCGGCGATGCCGCGCCTGATGTCCGTGGCGGATCTGCAGATCAAGACGAAGACCCGGCCGAATGGCCGCGGCAGCGTCACGGCGTACTGCGTGGCGACGACGTTCGTGTTTCAGAAGGATTTGGCCGCACTTCCGGGAGGACAGCCATGAAGGCCGCGACGCTGATGTTCATGCTCGGCACAGGGGTGCCGCTGCTCGCGCAGGCACCGGGTACGTCGCAGACGGCCGTGGTGCCCGCTCCCGGCCTTGCCACGATACCCGCCGCGATCCACATCGGCAGCCGGGTCGGTGATCTGCCGACCGGGTACGACGAGGGGAGCCGTCGCGATCCGTTCGCGAGCCTCATCGTGGCCAGGCGCGCCGCCTCGCAGAGTGGCGCGGACGGTTCGCGCGCCCGCACCGGGCTGAGCAACGTGGCGCTCGCCGATGTGAACGTGCGCGGGGTGATCCGCTCCGGCACCACGATTTTCGCGATTCTCGAGGCGGCCAACAAGCAGTCGTTCACGGTGCGCCCGAAAGACCGGCTGTTGGACGCCGTCGTGATCAGTATCGACAAGGACGGGGTCACGTTTGCCGATCAGACGACTGGCATGACGCCCAGTCAGGTTAAGAAGACGCTGCGCGCTGCAGGAGAGGACATCCGATGAAAACCATTCGTTACTGGCTCGTCGCGGCGGCCCTGGTGGCCGGCACGACGCTCGTGGGCGTCGGGGCCGCCCCCGAGCAGCAGGCCGTTACCGCGCAGGCGTTGCGCAGCTTCAGCAGCAGTCCCATCGACGTGGACTATCAGGCGGCCAACCTCCGCACGGTGTTGCGTCAGCTCGCCGAGATTGGCGGCGTCAATCTGATCATCGATCCGAGCGTTCCGGGCGACTCCGTGATCGACCTCAAGCTCACCCAGGTGCCCTGGTACCAGATCATGGAGATGGTCTTGCGGTCTGGCAAGCTGTCGTCGCAACTCGACGGCTCCGTGATTCGCGTCCTCTCGCGCGACCGCGAGAAGGAAGAGCTCAAGGATGCCACCGAGATCCGGCAGGCCAATGAGATTGCCCCGGAATTGCAGACCTTCCGCATTCGCCTGAACTACTCGAACGCGAAAGAGGTCGCACAGCTGCTCGGCACGCTGGGCTTCGGGCGCCGACAGGGCGGCGGGCAGGCCGGCGGCGGATCGGTTCAGGCGGAAGAGCGCTCGAACATGATCGTCGTGCAGGACACACCGAAGAACATCGAGGAACTGAAGCTGATTCTGGCGGACCTCGACAGGCCCGAGCCGCAGGTCGACATCGAGGCGCGCATCGTGCGGTCGACCTCGAATGCTGCGCGCGCGCTGGGACTGACCTGGGGCGCCGGCGGGAAGCTCTCGCCTGAGCTGGGCAACACCACGAGCCTCTCGTTCCCCAACACCGGATCGATTGCGGCGGCGACGGGTGCTGCCGTCGACAAGGCGCCGACGGCGCTTTCGCTCGCGATGGGCAACATCACGGGTGCGTTCAACCTCGACGTGCAGCTCACCGCGATGGAGCAGGAAGGCCTGGTCAAGGTCATCTCGCGCCCGCACATCACGACGCAGAACAACAAGCAGGCCGAAGTCACGCAGGGCGTCGAAATTCCGTATCAGGTCGTCACCGGCACGGGTGAGAACCGGACGGCGAGCATTCAGTTCAAGGATGCGGCGCTCAAGCTGCTCGTGACGCCGAAGATCACGGCAGCCAACACCGTGATCATGAGCATCCAGCTCGAGAACGGCTCGCCCAGCCAGATCCTGGGCTCGCCTGACGCTGGACCGTCGATTGCGACGGATCGCGCGCGCACCGAAGTGCAGGTCTCTGACGGCGCGACCACGGTTATCGGCGGCATCGTGCAGACCAACGAAGAAACGCGGACCACCCGTACGCCTGGCGTGAGCCGTCTCCCGCTGCTCGGCTGGCTGTTCCGGAACAACTCGAACAGCAGCCTGACGCAGGAACTGCTCATCTTCATCACACCGCGCATCATCCGAGGATAGTCATGACACGCGATTTGTCCGTCGTTCAGCAGATTCTTCAGATGAGTGCGCGAGTGATCCGGCCACGCCGCCTCCTCGGGGCCGTCGTCGTCGGCGTCCTGGCGGTGCCGTTTGCCGGGTGCACGACCCAGCAGCGTCAAGGGACCGGGTCGTCCTACCTGATCATCAACAGCATCGAAGGCGTGCCCGGATCCGATCCCAGCAAGAAGGGCAACGTCCTCGACTCCGACGTGCTGACGTACGTCAAGGACCAGGTCGACGGCAAGGAAGTGCGCGTGCCGACGGTCTTCGAGGACGCCGGCACCGTGACCTTCACTCTGGGCATGAAGGATCCCTCGATTGATCCATCGCCCACCAACTTCATCACGGTCAATCGCTACCACGTCGAGTTCGTCAGGGCAGATGGGCGCAATACGCCAGGCGTCGACGTCCCATATCCGTTCGACGGGGCATTCACGACGACCGTGTCCGGCAACGCGTCGGGCGGCGGCTTCACCCTGGTTCGCATTCAGGCCAAGAACGAGGCGCCGTTGAGGTTGCTGATCGGTGGGGGCTCGGCGTACTCCATTTCGACGATTGCGCGCGTCACCTTCTACGGGCAGGACCAGGCAGGCCACGAGGTGTCCACGACTGGCCAGATCAGCGTCAACTTCGCCGACTGGGGCGATCCCAACTAACCGCGGGTTGAGAGGACAGGCAGATGGCTTCGCACACTCGCTGGAGTATTCACGTGGGAATGAAACGACTGATCGCACTTGCCGCGGCCGTTCTGGTGGCGGGCTGCTCGATGCAGAAACAGACGGCGCCTGGGCTGACCGGACCGTCTGAACTGGGTCTGTCCATCGGTGTCACCGCAACGCCGGACATCATCACGCAGGACGGCCAGTCGCAGGCCACCATCACGGTGACGGCGCGCGACGCCGCGAGCCAGCCGATGAGCGGCGTGACGATTCGAGCCGAAATCACCGTTGGCGGCACGCCGGTCGACTTCGGGACGCTGTCCTCGAAGATCGTGTCGACATCGTCAGACGGACGGGCGACGCTGACCTATCGCGCGCCTGCCGCGCCGCCCCCGACGGCCGACTCCGATGCGTTCGTCCAGATCCTGATCACGCCGGTCGGATCGAACTATGCCGGAACCTACCAGCGTGACGTCGTCATCCGTCTCGCACGGCCGGGCGTCATCATCCCACCGGGTGATGGGCCGCAGGCGAGCTTCATCTTTTCGCCGTCCACGCCGCGCGAGGAGGACGACATCTTCTTCGACGGATCGGGGTCGACCGGCAACATCGTGTCCTACACCTGGAACTTCGGTGACGGACGCTCCGAAACCAACGGCGGGCCGACCGCGCGCCACCGCTTCGGCCTGGCCGGCACCTATTCGGTGACCCTGACGGTCAAGGACGACCTCGGCCGGACGTCCACGAGTGCCGCCAAGAGCGTGAACGTGTCGTCGATTTCTGCCCCAACGGCCGCGTTCGCGGTGTCGCCGACCACGCCGAAGGCAGGCGAGAACGTGTTCTTCAACGGCAGCGCGTCCAAAGCGGCGGCGGGTCGCACGATCGTCGAGTATCGCTGGGACTTCGGCGACGGCACGCCGCTCCAGGTGAACAATCAGCCGCAGGCCATCCATCCCTTCGCCGGATCGGCCACAGCGACGGTGAGCTATGTCGTCGTGCTCACGGTCAAGGACGACACCGGCCGCACGGCGACCGTGTCGAACACGGTCGCGGTCGCGAAACCCGGACCGTAAGTGCCTCCATCGGTGAGGCCGGCACGCGCGCCGGCCTCACCGCGTTCGTTGGTTGACGTTCGTCCCGAGCCTTCTGATCTTCTATGGCTGGTATCCTCCTCAATCGATCCCGACAAGTGCCCGCCGAGGAGACCCCGGCGTTTGGCGGCATTGCGGAGCGGTTCCGGCGCGCGGGGGATCTCGACCGGGCCATCGGGCTCTGCCGGGATGGCCTGAAGAAGTTTCCGGATCAGCTCTCCGCGCGGGTGACCCTCGGCTGGTCGTTGCTGGACAAGGGGCAGTACGATGAAGCGCGCGCCGAGCTCGAGCGCGTGCTCCGCCGTGCACCAGACAACCTGGCCGCGATTCGCGGTCTGGCCGAACTCCACGATCGGAGCGAGGGCGCCATGCCCTCGATGGACGATCACCGCGAAGCCTGGCGGACCGACGAGATGCCGAGCCCGGACGCTGGGGAGCCGGCCGGTGCCCCCTCGGCCGCGAGTAGCCTCCAGGCGCCGCCAGCGTCCGAAGATCCCTTCGCGCCGATTTCAGTCACTTTCTCTCACAGCTCATCGGCGACTCCCGAGATCGTGCATACGGCTGAGGGCGCGGGGCGGGCGGCGCAGGAGGCGGCTGCGCTGGCTGCGGCGATGGCGCTGCTCGGCTCGGACCGCGTCGAGGTCGAGGAGCCGGCGTCCGCGACCATGTCCGCGAGTGTCGACTTCGAGGTCACGCCATTTGAGACGGGCATCGACGCGACACTTGCGCTGGACGAAGAGCCGTCCGCCGGCTCGGCGTTCGAACTCGAGACCGCCGCCGACAATCTGCTCGCAGCCAGCGCGGCCGATGACGGTCGGCCTCGCCAGGGATTTGCGGCTGTCGAGAGCGACCTCGCCGAAACAGAGGAACTCGTCGCATCGCTGCAGCAGTTTTCAGTCGACGAACCGGCGCCGGCTGCCGACCTCGTACTTGAAATGCCGGGCACCGGCGAGTCCGACCTCGCGGGACTCGTGGCGTTCGAGGCCTCGTCCACGGCCGAGGGGGCACCGGCGCTCGACAACGCACTGATGGGCGGCGAACTCGACGCGCCGCTGGCCGCGATGTTCGAAGATGGGCCCTCGGTGGCGCTGGAGTCGCCGGAGGCGCGGGCGGCCTTCCACGTCGATACGGCGCTGGACGCGTCGATGGCGGCGTTAGCCGAGTCGGACGAACTGGAGAGCCTGACGACGTCGATCGCCGACGAGTCAGAGGTGCGGGCCCCGATGACGCTCGAGGCGAGCGAGGATGACCTCGCGGACGAGGTCGGCGTCGCTGCCGCGCCCCTGAGCGACATTCCAGAGGTCGCGCCGGAACCGGCGTTCGTGCCGGACCTGGCCTTCGCCCTGGGCCGCGTCGACCAAGAACCGTCCCCTGAACCGTCCAACCTTTCTGAAACGGCCATTGCCGAAACAGACGAGCCGCAACTTGCCGTTGGTGCCGCGGATCCCGAGTTCACGCCGGACCTGTCCGGGATGGTCCTCGAGGGGCACGGGTTCGACGCGCTCGTTGCGAGCCCCGTGGTGCTCGACTCGTCGGCGCCCGACGTGCTCGCGTTCGCGGACCTGGCCGAGCAAGAACCGGAGTTCGTGCCCGACCTATCGGCCGTGGCACTGGACGGCTCGGCCCCGGACGTGCTTGCCGCGCCTGTCGTGGTCCACCACGAAGTCTCGGAGGTATCCGAAGCTCCCGTCCCGGTGAGGGGCGATCACGCAGAGCCGGCGTTCGTGCCTGACCTGACCTACGCCTTCGACATGGCTGAAGGGCAAGCGGTCGCGCGGGAAGAAGAAGATGCGGATGACCTGCGCGTGTCGGTCGCCGCGATCGCGCAACCCCGGCCAGGAGTTCGAGCGCTCGAGCGCTTCCTCCGGCAGGTCGAATCGCGCAAGCTGCAACTGGGCCAGGGATCTGTGGCTTAATCAAGTCACTATGTCTGGTGCCACGGGCCCCGATTGGCCGGCGCGTCTCGCCGCGATTCAATCGCAGCTCCCCGGCCGCGGTGTCGACGCGTTCGTCATCTCGACGCCGCACAACATCTTCTATCTCTGCGGATTCAACGGGTCCGCCGGACTGCTCGTGATCACGGGGACGTCCGCGCTCCTGATCACCGACGGCCGCTATGCCTTTTCCGTGCGACAGAAGGTCGCCGACGGGGGCATGGCGCCCGTCCAACTCGAGCAGGTGGATAGGCGGTACGACTTAACGCTTGGTGAAGTGGCCGGCCGCCTGGATCTCCAGCGGGTCGGTTTCGAACCCTCGCACGTGACGGTCGCCACCTTGCGATCTTGGGAGCGCGCGGCGGCGGCAGTGACCTGGGTTCCCGCTGATGATCTGGTCGAGCGGGCCCGGCTGATCAAGGATGCGTACGAGATCGCGCTGTTTCGTCGGGGAGGTGCCCTGATTGGACAGGTGATTGAGCTGCTTCCGACGCTCGTTCGCGCCGGAAGGGGGGAGCGAGCGGTCGCGGCCGACATCGAGAAGGCCATAATGGACGTGGGGTTCGACGCCCCGGCCTTCGAAACGATTGTGGCATCGGGCCCAAATAGTGCGCTGCCGCACGCCCGGCCGACGAACCGGTCGATTGGTCCTGGTGACCTGGTGGTGCTGGACTTTGGCGGCGTGTTAGACGGATACTGCGTCGACGTTACGCGAATGTCAGCGGTCGGACCACTCACCGACCGGGCCATGGCGCTCTTCGAGGCGGTGAAAGTCGCCACGGAGGCAGCCATCGCGGCCGTGCGGCCTGGGATTCCGACGTCGGACGTCGACCGCGCAGCCCGGGATATTTTGACCTCCCGCGGGCTGGGTGAGGCGTTCATGCACTCGACCGGGCATGGTCTCGGCCTGGACGTCCATGAGGCGCCGCGGGTCGGTCGGTCTGACCCTGAGGCTCACGAGCTGATGCAACCTGGGATGGTCTTCACGATTGAACCCGGCGCGTACATCGAAGGCCTCGGCGGTGTCCGGCTGGAAGACGACGTGCTCGTGACGACGGCGGGGAGTGAAGTATTGACACCTGCCTCCCGGGACCTGCTGTTTGTCTGATCCTATGAATCTCGACGACATTAAACAGATTCTGGAGCTAGTCCGTGAGCACGACCTGTCGGAATTCGAACTCGAGCGGGATGGCCTGAAGGTCAGGATCCGCAAGGCCGGGCGTGAAGCGACGTACGTTGCCCCGACCTCGTCGTTGACGCCGCCGATGGGATTGCCCATGCCCGCGGCGGCACCCGCGGCCCCTCCCGCCGCGGCGCCGGTCCCAGCGGAAGACATCGAATCGGTGAACCTTGCCGTCATCAAGTCGCCCATTGTCGGGACCTTCTACCGATCGCCGGAGCCCGAGGCCCAGTCGTTCGTCGAAGTGGGAGACATGGTGCGCAAGGGGCAGGTGCTCTGCATCATCGAAGCCATGAAGTTGATGAACGAGATCGAAAGCGACTGCGACGGCGAGGTGGCCAGCGTGTACGCGGAGAACGGCAAGCCGGTCCAGTTCGGCGAGCGATTGTTCGCCGTCAAGGTCAGCTGAGCGACCCGAGGCGCGCCCATGTTCAACAAGATCCTCATCGCGAACCGTGGTGAAATCGCGCTGCGCGTCATCTGCGCGTGCAAGGAGCTCGGGATCAAGACCGTGGCGGTCTACTCCGAGGCGGACGAGCATTCGCTGCACGTCCGATTTGCCGACGAAGACGTCTGCATCGGTCCGGCGCGCAGCATGGACAGCTACCTGAACGTGCCAGCCATCATCAGCGCTGCCGAGATCACGGGCGCGGATGCGATTCATCCCGGCTACGGCTTTCTGTCGGAGAGCGCGTACCTCGCCGAGGTCTGCGAGGCGTGCCACATCAAGTTCATCGGACCCTATCCCAACGTCATCCGGTTGATGGGGGACAAGGCCCGTGCGCGCCGCGCGATGAAGAAGGCGGGCGTGCCCGTGTTGCCCGGCAGTGACGGTCCGGTCCAGAGCGAAGAGCAGGCGGTCAAGGTCGCGAAGGAACTGGGCTATCCGGTCATCATCAAGGCCGTTGCCGGCGGCGGCGGGCGGGGCATGCGCGTGGTTCGGGGCGCGGACGAGCTGACGAAGGCCTTCCGCACCGCGATGCGCGAGGCTGAGGCCGCGTTTGGCGTCGGGGACGTGTATCTCGAGAAGTACGTCGAGAATCCGCGGCATATCGAGATTCAAGTCCTTGGCGATCACCATGGCAACGTCGTCCACCTGGGCGAGCGCGAGTGCTCGATTCAGCGCCGGCACCAGAAGCTGATTGAGGAAGCGCCGTCCATGGCGCTCACCGACAAGCAGCGGCGCAAGCTGGGGTCGACCGTGGTCGATGCCGCGCGCGCGGTCCAGTACTCGAACGCGGGCACGTTCGAGTTCCTGATGGACCCGACCGGTCATTTCTATTTCCTTGAAGCCAACACCCGCCTGCAAGTCGAACATCCCGTCACCGAGTTCGTCACCGGCATCGACATCGTCAAAGAACAGATTCTGATCGCGGCGGGCCGGCGGCTGTCGTTCCGCCAGAGTGACATCGAGGTCAAAGGGCACTCGATTGAGTGCCGCATCAACGCCGAGGACCCGGACACGTTCGTGCCGAGTCCTGGCGTGATTCACGCGTTCAGCGTGCCGGGCGGCCCGGGCGTTCGTGTCGACACGTACGCGCATTCGGAGTGCACGGTGTCGCCGTACTACGACTCGCTGATTGCGAAGATCATCACCTACGGCCGTGACCGCACCGAGGCGATTGCGCGCATGCGGCGCACGCTCGAGATGACGGTGGTCGACGGCATCAAGACGTCCATTCCGCTGCATCTGAAAGTGCTTGCCGATCCGGATTTCATCGCCGGCAAGATCCACACGGGCTTCATGGAACGCTACATGCCCGAGAAGAAGAAGCGGCCCGAGGGCCTCGCTGAGTCGGCCTGACCCGTTCGCCCGCGTGTTTCCTCGCCTGTACGCCATCCTCGACATAGACCTGCTCGAGCGACGCCAGTTGGCGCCGCTCGACGTGCTCGACATCTGGCTCGACGCCGGCATCACGCTGATTCAACTCCGTGCGAAGGCCATGGCTGCCGGTCCGATGCTGGAGCTGGCGGACGAAATGTCCGCTCGCTGCCGGAACAGGCACGCCCGGTTCATCGTCAACGATCGCGCTGACGTCGCGCGGTTGTGCGGCGCCGATGGCGTGCACCTGGGGCAAGCCGACCTGCGTCCAGCGCAGGTCCGCGGTCTGCTGCCCGAGCCAGTCATCCTCGGGATTTCAACGCACAACGCGCAGCAAGTCGAGGACGCCTGTGCGCAGCCGATCACGTATCTCGCCATCGGACCGGTCTTCGGGACGACCTCGAAGGCGCGGCCCGACCCGGTGGTGGGACTCGACGGCGTGCGGATGGCGGTCGCCGCGGCGTCTCGGCGCGATCTGCCCGTGGTCGCGATCGGTGGCATCTCGATCGAACAGGCGCCCGCGGTGATCGCCGCCGGGGCGTCGTCAGTCGCAGTGATTGCCGATCTTGTCACCGGCGATCTCGCCATGCGCGCTCGCGCATTCCTCGCCGCTGTCGGCGCCTGACGCCGGAGCGCGATCTCCAATATCCTTTGTCCATGTCCTCTCTCGCGAGACGTCTCGATGGCACGGCGGTCGCTGCGGCGATTCGCGCGGAGCTTCTCCCGCAGGTCGCGTCGTTCACCGAGACCGCGGGACGCTCGCCTGCGCTCTCGATCGTGCTGGTGGGCGACGATCCCGCGTCGCAGGTGTACGTCCGCAACAAGGAGCGCGATGGCGGCGAGGCCGGGTTGCGCGTCACGGTTCACCGGCTCGCGTCGACGTCGCAGCTCGAGGACGTGCTGATGCTGGTGCGAAGCCTGAACGTCGACCCGGCGTGTGACGGGATCCTCGTCCAATCGCCGCTGCCCTCAGCCATGGGGAAGCGCGCGACGGAGCAGGTGTTCGATGCCATCAATCCCGCCAAGGACGTGGACGGTTTCAACCCCGAGAACGTCGGACGCCTGGTGCAGGGACGCGCCGTCCTGCCGCCGTGCACGCCATCGGGCGTCATCGAACTGCTGACCCGTGAAGGTGTGGAGATCGCCGGGCGCCATGCCGTCGTGATCGGGCGCAGCGAGATCGTGGGGAAACCGATGGCGCTGCTCCTGCTCCAGGCCAATGCCACCGTCACCATCTGCCACTCACGGACCAGTGGTCTGGCGGATCTCGTCCGGCTCGGCGATATCGTGGTATCCGCGATCGGTCGGCCGGGCTTCGTGACGGCTGACATGGTCAAGCCTGGCGCGGCCGTTGTTGACGTCGGGACCACGCCCGTATCCGACCGCAACCTCGTCGCGACGCTCTTCGGCGAAGGCAGTTCGCGGCTTGCCGCCTTCGACAAGCGCGGCTCCACCGTCCTCGGTGACGTACACCCCGATGTCGCCCGAGTTGCCGGCGCTCTGTCCCCGGTGCCGGGTGGTGTCGGGCCGCTCACCGTCACGATGCTGCTGAAGAACACCCTGGCCGCCGCCATTCGGAATCTCCGACACGCCGAAACCGCACGTTGAAACCGGGAGACTTAAAACTCCCGGTTTCGATTTCCAGATCTGCGAACGAGAGGTCACTCGACCGGCGCGGAAGGCGCGCGAAGCGACCGCCAGACTACGTCGACCTGCCGATCCGTCTCGCCCAGGCTTGCCGAGGTGTCGATGACGTAATCCGCGCGCCGCCGTTTTTCAGCGATTGGCAACTGGACGGCGATTCGGCGGTCGGCTTCGTCGGCGCTCAGACCGTTGCGCATCATCAGACGCTGTCGCTGCAGGACTGGGTCGCAGGCGGCGACGATGACGCGATCGAAGTCGCGGGCGCGGTCCTGCTCGTAGAGCAACGGAATGTCCGCGATGGCGAGGATGGGATCCGAACTCGCGCGCGAGTGAGCGTCCCCCCGTAGGCGGTCGGTCCACGCGGCGATCGCGGCGCGGACGAATGGATGAATGATGCTCTCGAGATCGCGCCGGGCGCCTGCGTCGGCGAACACGATTCGCGCGAGCGCCGCGCGGTCGAGGGCACCGTGGCCATCGAGGACGGATGCGCCAAAGCGCGCGACCACGGCCGCGAGTCCCTCGGAGCCGGGCCTCACCGCCTCGCGCGCCAGCACGTCTGCGTCAATCGTCGCAGCGCCGAGTGCACGGAAGCGGGTCAGGCAGTACGACTTGCCGGTCGCGATGCCCCCGGTGAGCGCGACGCGCAGGACTGGGGCCGTCACACGTCACTCCGTCACTGAGCCAGCGCCGCCGGAATCTCCGATTCGGTGTCGGTCGCCGGCGTGATGCGCTCTTCGACGAATGTATTCCACTCGTGACAGTGCGGGCACTGCCAGATGAGTTCCGTGCTGCGATAGCGGCAGCGCAGACAGACATGCGGGTCCAGATAGAAGACCGACTGGCGCGTGATCTCGATGTAGCGCGCGACCAGGTGCTTGGGCAGGTCGAGCTCCGAGAGCGTGCCCCAGATCGCCTGGTGGATGGCCAGCGCATGCGGATTGTGCTCCAGCGCTTCGAACAGCAACTCGAGCGCCGCGTGCGTCTCCCCGCGATTCGCGATGTGCCGGGCCAGCGCGACGCGCGCGCGCCACTCGCGTGGCGATGCCGCGGTCAGAGATCGACACAGTTCCGCGAAGCGGCCCGTGTAACCGAGCGTGGCGTACATCTGCTCGAGGCGGCCGAGCGCGAGATACGCGCGGTCAGGGGCCACGTCAATCGCGCGCTCCCACGTCGCCGTCGCGGCCTCTCGATCGCCCTGTTGCGCTTGCGCGTCCCCGAGGTGCAGATAGGCCGGCAGAACGCGGTTGTCGAGGTCGATCGCCGCCTCGAATCGGCGAATCGCATCGCTCGGGCGGCCGTCCTTCAACGCCTGCAACCCCAGCTCGTTCTCGAGGAAGGCGAGGATCAACTGGGACTTCGGCTGGTCGGGCGGCCCGGCAATCTGCGCGAGACGCTGGCGCGTGATGTACGCGTCCTGCCACTGATGCTGATCCTCCTGAAGTTTCTCCAGGTTGATCAGCGCGGGCTCGTTGTTCGGATCGAGCTTCAGGACGTCAGAAAATGCGGCGCCGGCGCGATCCACGAATCCGCCCCGCCGATAGTCCAACCCGAGGCAGAGCAGCACGTTCGCATGCTCGATGCGATTCAGGCGTGGCCGCTGCAACAAGGACTGGTGTTCCTGTACCGCGCGGCCCACCTGACCTTTTTCGCGATACAGATTGCCAAGGACCAGGTGCAGTTCGAGCGCGCCGGGATCCAGCCGGGACGCGCGCTCGAGTTCGTCGATCGCCAGGTCGACCTGTCCCCCGACGAGGTAGTTCAGCCCGAGAATGAAGTGCGGCGACTGACGGACGCGGCGTCGATCAATCCAGCGGCCTTCGCGGAGTTTGTAGCGTTCCCACGCCTTGCCCGCGGCCAGGCCCGCCAGCAGCGCCAGCAAGACGCCGAACACGATTCCGTAGCCCTGCATCATGGCTTCAGGAAGGCGTCCACGATGCCTTGCCAGTGTCCCTGGGCCTGCAGAATCATTTCGACGAGCTCGCGGACCGCGCCACGACCGCCCGCATATTGGCTGGTCCAGTGCACGCGTGATCGCACGTCGTCGACCGCGTCGGCAGGCGCGGTCGACAAGCCGACCCGGCACAGCACCGGCAGGTCCAGGACATCGTCGGCCATGTAGGCGACGTCCTCGTCCGCGTAGCCGTGCGCCGCGAGGATCTCGGCGTAGCCGACCCGCTTGTCGGTGCCACCCTGCGACACGATCGGAATCCCCAGTTCGGCCGCGCGTCGTGTGGTGGTGGCCGACGAACGACCGCTCAGCAGCCCGACGTTCAGCCCGGATCGTCTGGCCCAGATGAGGCTGATGCCGTCACGGATGAAGAAGTGTTTGGACTCGCCGCCGGAGGAGTCGATTGACACCACGCCATCGGTCAGCACGCCGTCCACATCCAGCAACAGCAACCGCACTCTTCGCGCGCGTTCCTGGAGTTCGTTCAGATCAACCGACATCGACACCAATCGCTTTCGCACCACATCCGGATTCGAGTCACCGGGTCCAGAGGCCCTGGACCTGAAGGACGAGGGCCCCACGACCCCTGTCGAACCCTCCAACCTTAGATCATCTGCGTGCGCCACAGGTCATGCAGGTGCACGACGCCCAGGGCGACCCTGGCATCGTCGAGAACGACCACGGCGGTGATCTTGCGCTCTTCCATCAGGCGGAGAGCCTCGACTGCGAGAAGGTCGCGCCGGATCGTGACCGGACGCGTCGTCATCACGTCGCCGGCGCGACGGGTCAGCAGGTCCGAGCCGGGCGTCATGTGGCGCCGCAGGTCGCCGTCGGTGACGACTCCTTCGAGCCGGCCCTCTGCGTCGACGACACACGTCATCCCAAGCCGCTTGCTGGATATTTCCTTGATGACGTCGGGCATCAGGGTGTCACGCTGGACCCGTGGCAGCGCCTCGCCGCCGTGCATCGCGGCCTCGACGCGCATGAGTCGTCGCCCTAGCCGTCCGCCCGGATGCAGATCGGCGAATTGATCTTCGCGGAAGCCCTTGCGATGCGAGAGCGCCATGGCGAGCGCATCCCCGAGGGCCATCATCGCCGTGGTGCTCGCGGTGGGCGCGAGGTTCATCGGGCAGGCTTCTTCGGCGACGGTGCACGTCAGCGCCACATCGGCGGCCTGGCCGAGCGTGGATGTCGCGTCTCCCGTCATTGCGATGAGTCGCGCACCGATGCGCCGGATCGACTCGAGCAGGCGGATGAGCTCTTCGGTCTCCCCGCTGTACGACAGCGCCACGACGACATCGTCGGTCTGGACGACGCCGAGGTCGCCGTGCACGGCTTCGGCCGCGTGCAGGAAGATGGCGGCGGTTCCTGTGCTCGAGAGCGTGGCCGACAGCTTGTGCGCGACGATGCCAGACTTGCCCATGCCCGTGACGATCACACGCCCGGTGCAGCCGTGCAGCAGGTCGAGCGCGCGATCGAAGTCTGGGCCCACCTGCGGAATCAGGCCGAGGATGGCGGCGGCTTCAGTCTTGAGCACGCTGCGCGCCAGTTCGAGTGGGGAGGGGGAGGTCGGGTTATCGGCCATGACAGGTCGGCGTTCAGCTCTTGACGATGGCGTTGATGGCCGCGAGGCGATGGAGCAGCGGCGCCAAGCGCGCGAGCGGAAGCGCGTTCGGCCCATCGCTCTTTGCGCGCTCGGGTGCTTCGTGAACTTCGATGAAAACCCCATCCACGCCGGCACCGACGCCCGCGCACGCAAGCGGCTCGATGTAGTCGGACAGGCCACCCGTGACGCCGTCGCCCGCGCCGGGCAACTGCAGGCTGTGCGTGACGTCGAAGATGACGGGCACGCCGAGGCCCCTCATGATCGGAAACGCGCGCATGTCGACGATGAGGTTGTTGTAGCCGAACGAGAACCCACGCTCGGTGAGGCAGACGCGAGGATTGCCGGACGCGCGCACCTTGTTGATGGCGTGGCGCATGTCGAGCGGCGCGAGGAACTGGCCCTTCTTGACGTTGATCACCCGCCCGGTGGCTGCGGCGGCCAGGAGCAGATCAGTCTGCCGCGACAGAAATGCCGGAATCTGCAGGACGTCGACCACCGCTGCCACGCGCTCGGCTTGCCAAGGCTCGTGAATGTCCGTGAGCACCGGCACGCCCAGTTCCTCCCGGACGCGCTGGAGGATTGCCAGGCCCTCGTCCAGACCCGGGCCGCGGAACGAACTCAGGGACGTGCGGTTGGCCTTGTCGAAGGACGCTTTGAAGACGTAGGGCAGACCGGCGGCCTTGGCGATCGCGGCGATCTCGCGGCCGAGGCCCAAGGCGTGCGATTCGCTCTCGATCACGCACGGGCCGGCGATGAGCACGAGGCCCGGACGGCCAAGTACGACCGAGTCGGAGATTGCGACCTCGGTCATCGGTTGCGACGCAGGAGCAGCGCTCACAGCCTGGCGCGCCGATCGCCGATCGCCGTGACGTTCGACGTGAGGCCCTGATCGGCCAGCTTGCGTTTATGCGCGGCCTCCACGAACCCGGCAAACAAGGGATGTGGCCGCAGTGGCTTCGACTTGAACTCGGGATGGAACTGCACGGCGAGATACCAGGGATGACCCGGCAGTTCGACGATCTCGACGAACTTGCCGTCGAGCGAGCGACCGACGATCTTCAGGCCGTGCTCCCCGATGGTCTTCTCGTAGAGGCAGTTGAACTCGTACCGATGGCGGTGCCGCTCGTGGATGATTTCCTCACCGTAGAGCCGGAAGGCGAGCGAATCGGGAGAGAGTCGGCATGCGTAACTGCCGAGGCGCATCGTGCCGCCGAAGTCGTCGACCCCCAGCAGATCCCGCAGCTTGTAAATGACCTTATTGGGCGTGTCCTCGGTGACTTCAGTCGAGTCGGCGTCGGCCAGCCCGCAGACGTTCCGCGCGTACTCGACCACGGCCCATTGAAAGCCGTAGCAGATCCCGAAATACGGCACCTTGTTCGTGCGCGCGTACTCGGCGGCAGCCATCATCCCGCGGCTGCCGCGGTTGCCGAAGCCCGGGGCGACGAGAATGCCAACCGCGTCCGACAACTGCGCGAGGCCATCCGGTTCCTCGAGCGCTTCGGCCTCGATGTACTTCAGCTTCACCTTCACCCGATGCCGGAAGCCGCCGTGGAAGAGCGCCTCATTGATGCTCTTGTACGAGTCCTCGTATTCGGTGTACTTGCCGACGAAGTGGATCGTCACCTCGTCCTGTGGATGCCGCACACGCTCGACGAGGTCCTGCCAGGCGTCCATTCGGGCTTCCGTCGCCGGCAGGTGCAGCCGGTTCAGGAGGATCGTATCGAGCCCCTCGGCCGCCAGGCTCATCGGAACTTCGTAAATGCTCGGGACGTCGCGCGCCGTGATGACGGCTTCCTCGTCGACGTCGCAGAAGAGCGCGATCTTCCGCTTCATGTCCGGATCCAGTGGACGATCGGTCCGGCAGAGCAGGACGTCCGGCTGGATGCCGATCGATCGCAGGTCGCGCACGCTGTGCTGTGTGGGTTTCGTCTTCAGTTCGCCGGCCGACGCGATGTAGGGCACGAGCGTCAGGTGAATGTACATCGTGTTTTCACGACCGACATCCTGGCGGAACTGACGAATGGCCTCGAGGAACGGCAGGCTCTCGATGTCGCCCACCGTGCCGCCGATCTCGATGAGCAGGACGTCCACGTCCTGCGCTGCCGATCGGATGCTGTTCTTGATCTCGTTGGTGATGTGCGGGATGACCTGGACCGTTCGGCCCAGGTACTCGCCGCGGCGTTCCTTCTGAATCACCGACAGGTAGATCTTGCCGGTGGTCCAGTTG